>NZ_JBSSCV010000002.1:0-212613 GCF_054060065.1 Thermostichus sp. MS-CIW-37
CGGTCAATTTCTTGACGCAACTCTTGTGGGACTATCAGCTTGCAACGTACAGAGATAGTCTGGCTCATGGGCTTATTGTAGTTTATCCAGACTTTGACCAGCAAACCTATATGGAGGAGGGCTTTCCTCCCGACACCAAGCCTGCGGCTATGGTGCGGGCCTCCAGCCCGAAAATTTGGTGAACGCGGATGCGTCCTCTCTTGTGGATGGAGTGAAGGAATTGTCATGAAACCAGCTTGCCGTGCTCGAGGGTCTGCCCCTGCCAAGAGATGGCTCCCGGATTGGCTGAACCCTCTGGCCAGGTCCCTGTGGGTCGGGTTGTGGTGTTTGGTGCTGAGCCTGGCCAGCGCCTGCGGTAGCAGCAGCTCGGTTCCCCCAACCGGCGGAGGGGCTGGGTTTATCGCCTCGGATCCCAATGTGGCTCTCTCGACTCAGCCGCCCGCTTTTACCCTACAAATCCTACACGCCAGCGACTTGGAAGCCTCGATCGCTGCCGTACAAGATGCGCCGCGCTTCTCGGCGGTGGTGAACGCTCTGCGCCCCCAATTTCCCAACACGGTGGTGCTCTCCAGTGGGGACAACTATATCCCCAGCCCCTTCTACAACGCCAGCACGGATCGGTCTCTGCAAGGCCGTTACAACCTCACCCCTGGCAAAGCCGATATCGAGATCATCAACGCCATCGGTTTTGAGGCGTCTGCTTTCGGCAACCACGAGTTCGACCAGGGCACGCGCCAAATTCGCGACCTCATCCGGCCCGACACTGGCCGCGGCTACGCTGGGGCTCGTTTTCCCTATCTGAGCGCCAACCTCAGCTTCAGCGGCACCGGGGAATTGGCCAGCGCTGACTTTGCCGCCGATGGCCAAGAGGCCAGCTCCATTCGAGGCAGAATTGCCAAGACAGCAGTGATTACCGTAGGAGGGCAGCGAATTGGCTTGGTGGGAGCCACCACCACCCGTTTGGCGGCCATCTCTAGCCCCGGCCCCGAGGTGAGGGTAGAAGGCAGGGTGGACGACACCGACCAGGTAGGTGCTGCCCTGATCCAGGGCTTCGTCGATCAACTCACCGCTCAGGGCATCAACAAAATTATCCTCCTAGCCCATCTGCAACAGTTGCAAAACGAGGTAGCCCTGGCCAGCCAATTGCGAAATGTGGACATCATCATTGCCGGCGGATCCCACCGGGTGATCGCCAAGCCCACCGATCGCCTGCGCACTGATTTGCCCGATACCCGCACGGGTGACTACCCCATCTTGCGCTCCTCCGCCAGTGGTCAACCGGTGGCGGTGGTCAACACCGGCTCCAACTATCGCTACGTGGGCCACCTGGTGGTCAGCTTTGACGCCAACGGGGTTATTGCCCGCATTGACCCGGTGAGCGGTGCCTATGCCACCGACGACCAAGGGGTAGCAGCTGTCAGGGGCACCCCCAATCCTGACGTGGTTCGGGTGGCCAATGAGATCGGCAACATCATCCGCACCAAGGATGGCCGCACCTTTGGCTCCACCACTCAATTTCTCAACGGCCTGCGGGCAGAGGTGCGCACCGAGGAAACCAACCTGGGTAACCTCACCGCCGATGCCAACTTGGCCTACGCCAGAACGGTCGATCCTTCCACCGTCATCTCCCTGAAAAATGGCGGCGGCATTCGCGCTCCCATTGGGGCTACCACTGGTGGTGGCGGCGGTGAGCCGGTGCAGCGGATCC
Source organism: Thermostichus sp. MS-CIW-37 (assembly GCF_054060065.1). NCBI lineage: Bacteria > Bacillati > Cyanobacteriota > Cyanophyceae > Thermostichales > Thermostichaceae > Thermostichus > Thermostichus sp. MS-CIW-37. The sequence continues at coordinate 1,709 of NZ_JBSSCV010000002.1, forward strand.
CACCGGTGGCTAACCCTGAGGCCGGCAAGCAGTCCGGTCAAATCTCTCAGCTGGACATCGAAACGGCCCTTGCTTTTAACAACGGCCTCTCTCTGTTGACTGTTACCGCTGAGGAACTGAAGCAGATGGTGGAACACGGGGTGGCGCAAACCCAGCCAGGAGCCACGCCAGGCCGTTTCCCGCAAATTGGCGGCTTTGCCTTTAGCTTTGATCCCTCGCGGCCACCGGGATCCCGCGTCCTCTCCTTGCGGGTGGATACGCCCACGGGTCGGGATGTGGTGGTGCGCAACGGCCAAGTGCAAGGGGATCCCAGACGCACCTTCCGCCTGGTGACCCTGGACTTCTTGGCCAATGGTGGGGATGACTATCCCTTCCCTCGCCTGTCTAACCCCAACCGGGTCAACTTGGCCCCCAGCTCTGGCATTACCTTCGACACCCCCGGCAGCGAGCAAGATGCCTTGGCTCGGTATTTGCGGCAGATCGGCGTGTTCACCCAAGCAGACACCCCGCCTGCCCAGGATACCCGCATCCAGAATCTGTCGGCCCGCCCCGATACGGTGCTGCAAGGGCTGTAGATTGGGTTAATGGACTGAGGCGGATGGATCCGGAGGAGTAGGGATTCCGATGCCAGACTCACTTCTTGCAAAAGGGGAGAGTGGCTTGGGTTAATTCCCTCAGCAACGCCATAGAAAATGTCTTGAGCTTTTTAGGAAAGACTACAGGAAGGGATCCCTGGCCAGCGTCAAGGATCCCTTTTCTTTTTCCTACTCCTATCCCTGCTGGTGTTACTTGGCAACGTTTGCCGGGGTGCCCAGGCGGGCTGTAAACCTTGCGGGCATTGCCCACAATAGGTGGATTTGTATACGGATTGAATTGCTTCCTCAAGGAGGAATCATTACCATCAAGGGTGACGTTCGCTCCTTTTGCTGTTCATGACTCTGGAGACGTTTTTTACCCAGCTCAACGCCAATGGCTTAGCCATTGCGCTTTTGCTCTTTGCCACCCCTTGGGTGGTTTGGGTTCTCTGCGACTGGATCCCAGGCCAATGGGAGGAGCCTTTTTTGCTCAGCTTAAGTATCGGCTTGGGAGCGGTAACTCTTGTCCTCTGGGCGGGCTACTTGGCCTATGCCACCAACACCGCCGGCTGGCAGGCGGTGGTGAAGCAGGCGGATATGTTCTTGCTGCTGGTGCCTCCCTGGACTTTTCTTAGCTCCATCTGGGTGGCACGCCAGCGCATGCCTCTCTCGCGGGTGCCGGCTTTTCGCACCTTGCAAGGGATCGGCATTTTGGCGGCAGTCTATCTTATTTTTTCTTGGCTCAGCCGCCGGGTTTATGTTGTCTTCTTTTCCCGCCTACCCTTCTCGACTTTCCTGTGGATCCTGGCGGGGCTGTTGGGGGTGGCGTACATCGGCTATCGCATCATCTTCGGGGATCCGCCCAAGTACCCGCCTGAAACCTGAGGGGACGGACAGCAGGGACTAAAATCAAGGGAGACCTTTTGCAACTTGGCAATGGTGACCGTCCCTCTGACTTCAGCCCTGAATATCGACTATCGTCCTCTGCAGGAGCTGTTATCGGCGGGAGCCTGGCTGGAGGCGGATCGGCTGAGCCTACAACTGCTATGTCGGGCGGCAGGAGAGGGGGCGGCGCGGCGGGGCTGGCTGTATTTTTCCGAGGTGAGCCGGATCCCGGTCGAGGATCTGCGCACGATCGATCGCCTGTGGCGGGCGGCCTCCGGGGATCGCTTTGGCTACTCGGTGCAGCGGCAACTGTGGCTGGGGGTGAACCGCAACTGGGAGCGCCTCTGGCCGCTCATCGGCTGGAAGCAGGGCTACCACTGGACTCGCTACCCTGACGAGTTCATCTGGGATCTGTCTGCCCCCAAAGGCCACCTACCCCTCTCCAATCAACTGCGGGGCGTGCGGGTGCTGGAGGAATTGCTCACCCACAAGGCTTGGGAAGACTCGTCAGGCTAGGCAACCGTTTCTTGAACCTTGTTGGATCTGATTTGGATCTGAGCTGTGGCGGAGCAACTGCAACTGACTCAATTTCCCGACCTGCCCGTCGATCTGGCCCAAGCCTGCGAACAAGCCATTCGGGCAACTCGCTTGGCCATGCAAGCGGGGTATCGCCGCCTGCTGATCGAGATCCTCGCCCCCGACCTGAAGCCGGAGGTTTTGGCTCGCCCTTTTTTGGAACTTGTGCAGCCACCGGCTTTGGTGCTATTTAGCGATGCCGGCGGAGCAGCCCTGGCCCAGCGGGAATGGGGATCCCTGCCAGAAGGGATTGAATTACAGAGCTTGACTTCCCGGACTCAACCTACCCCAGAACAGAGCCTCCTGCTGGTGATGCCCGCGGTTTACAGCTTGGATCAGGTGGAGCGGGTTTGCCAAGCGGTCAGTGGCGGGGATCCCTCTGGGCTGACTTCCAAAGGACAGGATCCCAAACCCGTCCTTCTCCTCAACCCCCAATTGCAGGATGCCGCCACCGTGGGGGTGGGTCTGGCCGGTCGCCGACTGCGCCAGCGGTTTCTGAGCACCTTCGAGACCAGCTACTACCTGCGCTCATTGGTGGAGGGAGCCCTGTTTCGCGCCTATCCGGATCCCTGGAGCGTGTGGCAGCAGGAAGAGCCCGGCCTCTACAGCGTCTTGAAGACTTTTATTGCCCAGCCCACCGGCGAGGAAGTGGCCGAACTGTTCAGGGCCAGCAAGGGAAAGGATCCCTGGTGGAGCTGGCGGCGCTGGCTGGGATCCCTGTGAGGGTCAGGATCTCATGGGGAGAGAGGCCAGGGGTGAGGGTTAGTACTATCTCAAACTCTTTTAATAAAGACTATAAAGCTCCCCGCCTCATCTCTATTTCGGTGATATGATCACACCACGCTAGGAGTGTCTGGGGATCCCCCCCAGGCTGAGATTACATCCTCAGAACCTGATCTGGTTCATACCAGCGTAGGAAAGCGAGCACTGGAGTTGACAACATGCGCAGCGAATGGGTTGCCCGTCGTCGTGGGCAAGCAAATGTAACGCAGATGCACTTTGCCCGTCAGGGCGTGATTACCGAAGAGATGGAGTATGTGGCCCAGCGGGAAAACCTGCCGCCGGAACTGATCCGCTCGGAAGTGGCCCGGGGTCGCATGATCATCCCTGCCAACATCAATCACACCAACCTCGAGCCGATGTGCATTGGGATCGCTTCCCGGTGCAAAGTCAATGCCAACATTGGCGCTTCCCCTACTTCTTCGGGCTTGGCCGAAGAGCTGGAAAAGCTGAAATTGGCCATCAAATACGGCGCCGATACCGTTATGGATCTGTCCACCGGCGGGGGCGATTTGGATGAAATTCGCACAGCCATTATCCAAGCTTCTCCAGTGCCCATTGGCACGGTGCCCATCTACCAGGCCCTAGAAAGCGTGCATGGCAATGTCGAAAAACTCTCGGCAGAAGATATCTTGCATATTATCGAAAAGCAGGCCCAGCAAGGGGTGGACTACATGACCATCCATGCCGGGATCCTGATCGAATATCTTCCGTTGGTACGCCACCGCCTGACGGGAATTGTTTCTCGTGGGGGTGGGATCCTAGCCCGCTGGATGTTGGCCCACCACAAACAAAATCCTCTCTATACCCACTTCCGCGATATTATTGAGATTTTCAAGAAATACGATGTTTCTTTCAGTTTGGGAGATTCTTTGCGACCGGGATGTTTGCACGATGCCTCTGATGAGGCGCAACTGGCGGAGTTGAAAACCCTGGGCCAGTTGACCCGCATGGCTTGGGAGCACGATGTGCAGGTCATGGTGGAAGGGCCCGGCCACGTGCCGATGGATCAAATTGAATTCAACGTGCGCAAGCAAATGGAGGAGTGCGATGAGGCTCCCTTCTATGTTTTGGGACCTCTGGTAACCGATATTGCGGCAGGCTATGACCACATCAGCTCCGCCATTGGAGCAGCCTTAGCCGGTTGGTACGGGGCAGCCATGCTTTGCTATGTCACCCCCAAAGAGCACCTGGGTTTGCCCAATGCAGAGGACGTGCGCAACGGCTTAATTGCCTATAAAATTGCCGCCCATGCTGCCGATATTGCCCGTCACCGGCCTGGGGCCAGGGATCGCGATGATGAGATGTCCAGAGCTCGCTATAACTTCGACTGGAACCGACAATTTGAACTGTCTTTGGATCCGGAGCGAGCTCGAGAATATCACGACGAGACCTTGCCGGCAGATATCTACAAAACGGCAGAGTTCTGCTCCATGTGTGGGCCAAAGTTTTGCCCCATGCAAACCAAAATGGATGCAGAGGCTTTGAGCGAGCTGGAGCGGTTCTTGGCCGCGCAGCCAACAGGATAAGTCTTGGTTCATCCCCAATCCAATGGGTTGAAACCATCTTCTGTCCTGCCTATGGACTGGGTTGGGATCCCAGCCTCAAGCTGTCAAAAAGTTGGGTCTAAAGTTCTGTCCTACCGCAGGGATCCCTACCCTTCGGGGTGGGGAGTGTGTCAAGCTGATCTGGAGGAGAACCGTTGCAGTTGGCTCACTTGAGCACAGAGGATGACATGGCACTTAGACAACTCGGGCATGTCGCCATCCGGGTAGAAGACATCCCCAAGGCGGTGGAGTTCTACCAAAAGCTGGGCATGGTCAACGTCTGGCAGGATCCCGACTGGGCCTACATGAAGGCAGGAGAGGATGGGCTGGCGCTATTGGGGCCGGGCTATCGCGCAGCAGGGCCCCACTTTGGCTTTGTCTTCGACAACCTGGAGGAGCTTCGGCAAGAACACCAACGCCTGAAATCCCAAGGGATCCCGGTAGGGGCCATTCACACCCACAGGGATGGCACGGCCTCTTTCTACGGCAAGGATCCCGACGGCAACCTGTTTGAGTTTTTGTATGAACCTGCGGGAACCTTCGACCAAGCCAAGGCAGCCCAAGCCACAGCTTGACTTAGCACCTTGAGGGCGCTCCCCCAAGTACTCTCAGTTTGTCCAACGCAAAGGGATCCTCTTGTACACAGGGGATCCCCTTTTTGACCGGCTTTAGGAATACCCCTTGCCCAATTTGAATCGGCAGGAGCTGCCCACTCAGTCACCAGATCTGCTGGAGGTTTGCACGTACAAAATCACCAGGAAGATGGCGGGCACCAGAACAACTAAGAGGGTGGCCAAGATGCCCAGGTAGTTCGTCTCCATAACTCACAAATGCCACAAGCCCAACTGGCAGTCAGCATACCACTCTGAGGTGCGACTTGCCCAAAGGGAAAACAGGCGGGCCAAGGCTAGGGCTTTGTTTTGACGGAAACATCCCCCAGCACTTTGGTCTGGCAGGCAAGGCGGTAGCTATCGGGCTTGCGCTTGAGCTTGCGGTTTTCTGCCTCGGTGCGAGGGGAGAGATGCTCGGATCCCTCGACAATCTCCACCACACAGGTGCCACATTGGCCGTTGCCGCCGCAGTTGAGCAGCTTGGCCATCATTTTGTAGAGATCGATCTGGTTTTCCAGAGCCTTCAGGCGCAGGTTAGCGCCTTCAGCGACGAAGATCTCTCGGTTCTCGTTGACGAAGCGGATCGTTGCCATACCCCTGCCAGAAACCACGACACCTTTCAGACTGAGCCAGGAGAGCGCTCACAGTTGCTAAGTATTGTAACATTTTAAGTCATATTTTTAATCTCCGGCGAGAGATCTGGGAAGATGATGCCTAAAGTGAGACGGCATCCTGCCTGAAGCCACTCAGGTCGGTAGCGTTTCGTTATACTGTTTGATGCCCGCGATGGAAATTCTGAGAGCGATATCCTCTTGGGTGCGCTCAGGGGTTCAAGCGGGTGCGGCACCCCTCGACTCTGAAGAAACTGCTCAGGTCAGGATCCCAGGTAAGATGTCGGCTTAATTTTGACTGGATATCGCGCAAGTGTTGGAGAACGTGGAGGACCGAGCTTTATGGGACTACCGTGGTATCGGGTCCATACGGTTGTACTGAATGACCCAGGTCGCCTAATCGCGGTTCACCTGATGCATACTGCTCTGGTAGCAGGTTGGGCCGGATCAATGGCGCTTTATGAGACGGCCATTTTCGATCCGTCGGATCCTGTCCTGAATCCGATGTGGCGTCAGGGCATGTTTGTCATGCCATTTATGGTTCGCCTGGGGGTGGTCAACTCCTGGGGCGGTTGGAATATCTACGGCGAGAGCGTAGCCAATGCGGGCTTCTGGACGTTTGAAGGGGTAGCTACTGCCCATATCGTTTTGTCCGGCTTGCTCTTCTTGGCTGCCTGCTGGCACTGGGTGTACTGGGATCTGGAGCTGTTCCGGGATCCCCGCACCGGCGAGCCGGCTTTGGATCTGCCGAAAATATTTGGGATCCACCTGCTGTTGGCCGGGATCCTCTGCTTTGGGTTTGGCGCCTTTCACCTGACGGGGGTGTTTGGCCCGGGGATGTGGGTGAGCGATCCCTATGCGACGACGGGGCACGTCCAGCCGGTGGCGCCGGAATGGGGGCCAGCCGGTTTTAACCCCTACAACGCCGGAGGGGTGGTGGCCCACCACATTGCTGCCGGCATTGTGGGCATTATTGCAGGTCTATTTCACATCACGGTACGCCCGCCCCAGCGCCTCTATCGCGCTCTGCGGATGGGGAACATCGAGACGGTGCTTTCCAGCTCGATCGCGGCGGTGTTTTTTGCCGGTTTTGTGGTGGCCGGAACCATGTGGTACGGCAGCGCCACCACTCCTGTGGAGCTATTTGGCCCCACCCGCTACCAATGGGATTCTGGCTATTTCAACCAGGAGATTAACCGCCGGGTAAATGCGGCCATGGAAGCCGGGATGACCCGCAGCGAGGCCTACAACTCCCTGCCCAAGTCTCTGCTCTTCTACGACTACGTGGGCAACAGCCCGGCCAAGGGGGGTCTGTTCCGAGCTGGCCCCATGAACAAAGGGGATGGCATTGCCATCGAGTGGCTGGGCTACCCAGTGTTCCGTGACCGCGAAGGGCGGGAGCTGACGGTGCAGCGGATGCCCAACTTCTTCGAGACCTTCCCGGTTATCCTGCGGGATGCCGATGGGGTGGTGCGGGCAGACATTCCCTTCCGTCGGGCAGAGTCTCGCTATAGCTTTGAGCAGGTGGGGGTGACGGTGGAGTTTTACGGCGGCAAGCTGGACGGTCAGGTGTTTACCGACCCGGCAACGGTTAAGAAATATGCCCGCCAGGCCCAGTTGGGTCAGTTGTTTGAGTTCGACCGAGAAACTCCCAAAGCGGACGGCACCTTCCACACCAGCCCCCGCGGTTGGTTTACCTTTGCTCACGCGGTCTTTGCCCTGCTGTTCTTCTTTGGCCACATCTGGCACGGCGCTCGCACTCTCTTCCGCGATGTGTTCGCCGGTATTGACCCCAATATGAGCGAGGAAATGGTGGAGTTCGGCGTCTTCCAGAAAGTAGGGGATCCCACCACTCGCAAGGTTCAGGAAGCCTAGAGCCCTTTTCGGCGATGCCGTCGGCACTCTGCTTCACTTTGGAGATGGGGTGCTGGCGGCTCCGAGTTAATCTGGAATCAAGCCCCCTTAGAAATGGAGGTTTTGTATGGAAGCCATCACCTACACCTTTATCCTGTTTTTGACGTTGGGCCTTTTGTTTTTCGCGGTCGCCTTTCGGGAAACTCCGAGAATTACCAAGAAGTAACCCAGGGTAGTGGCTGCCGTTCCTGCTGTGCTGGGCTCAAGCAAGGCAGAGGGAAGGTCAGTCTCTTTTGAGATTTGTGGTTTAGGCTTAGTTCTGGATGGGGCCGGAGCTCTCTCCGGCTTTCCTATTTGCGGTTGGGTAGCGGCAACTCGGAATGGAGTGATTCCAAAATAAGATTCCAAAATAAATAGTCAAGTAGCGGCAACCTGAGGATCCTTCCTTTTGGGAGAGGAGGGGGGAGTTCTCAGAGCTACTGAGACCCTTTTCGGTACTCTTCAGTACTCTGTAGGAGAACGCTTGTCCTACTGCTCAAATTGAACTCGCTAAGGATGCCTTAGGATAGCTTTTGGGATCCCAGAGACAGCTTAGCTTGGGTTCAGATTCAAGATTGGGTTAACGATGGCAACAGTGCTGCTGGTGGAAGATGATCCGATCAACGCCCGTGTTTTTGAGAAGGTGTTGCGACGGCGGGGAGGTTTTGAGGTCTTTCACAGCCAGGATGTGGAGCAGATTTTGAAGCTGGCCCAGGGGCACGAGGTGGATGTCATTTTGTTGGATGTTTCCCTGTCCCAGAGCACCTTTCGCGGCGAGGCGGTGGACGGGATCCGCATTGCCCAACTGTTGAAGGCGGATCCGAAAAGCAGCTCCATCCCCATTATTTTGGTGACGGCCCATGCGATGCGCGGCGACCGCGAGGCATTTTTGGCCCAGAGCGGGGCAGATGGCTACATTGCCAAGCCGGTGGTGGATCATGAGGAGATGGTGAATCAAGTTCGCCAGGTGTTGTCTCGAGGGCCGGGGCAGGGGTGAGTTCTCCTGGGGTGAGTTCTCCTGGAGAAGAGTTAGGCGGCGAAGCTGTGCAAAATCGACTGCCAGAAGGGGATCCCATCCTGCCCTGGCAAATCAGGATCTGCTGCCCGCTCGGGGTGGGGCATTAAACCCAGAATCCGACCGCTGGGATCGCAAATGCCGGCGATGTTGTCCACAGAGCCGTTGGGCGCAACCGGAGCATAGCGAAGGACGATCTGCCCTCGATCCTGCAATTGCTTGAGGGTATCCGGGTCGCAGGTATAGCGGCCTTCCCCATGGGCGATGGGCAGGGTTAGGGTGGATCCCTGGGGATACGCGCTTGTCCAGGGGAGATCCTGCCGTTCTATACGGATCCCCACTCGGTCGCAGATAAAGTGCAGGTTGGCATTGCGCACCAGCGCCCCCGGCAGCAGGCCCGCCTCTGTTAAGATCTGAAAGCCATTGCAGATGCCCAGCACATAGCCCCCTCGCGCCGCGTGCTCCTTCAGGGATCCCATCACCGGAGCAAAACGAGCGATGGCCCCACAACGCAAATAATCCCCATAGCTGAAGCCCCCCGGCAGCACCACCACATCCAGCTCCGACAAATCCGTCTCTCGGTGCCAGATCAGCCGCGTTGGGCAGCCCAAGAGGCCGCGGGTTACCCAGGCTACATCTCGGTCGCAGTTGGAACCCGGAAAAACAACAACGCCAAACCTCACGCCAGCCATTGGGATCCCTTAAGTGAGAGGAAAGAAGATGGTCAGATTAGAGGGATGGAAGAGGGGTTGGGGGTATTTTTGGAATGGCCATCAGATCAACCCCAAATCGCGTGAACCCATCAAATTAACCACCGATGGCAGCCACTTGGATTTGATAAGTCTCAATCACCGGGTTGGCCAGCAGTTGATGGCACAGCTCATCCACCTGGCGGTGGGCGGTCTCGGCGTCGGGGGCCTCTAGCTGCAGTTGGATATGCTTGCCAATGCGCACCTGCTGTACCTGGGTATGCCCCAGCTGATGCAAGCTGGACTGAACCGCAGCCCCGGCGGGATCGAGAACAGAGGGGCGTAGGTGAATCTGAATCTGGGCCTGGAACTGCATAGAATAAAGGCTGGATCTGTTACCAGTGTATCAGTCGGATCATCACAGCTTTGGGTTCAGTCATGGATGCGTCGCGCGTGGTGGCCATTGCCCACAACGTTTTCCGGGAAACGATTCGGGATCGGATTCTCTACCTGGTGATGGTATTTGCGGTGGCCATGCTGGGAGCCACTGTTTTGATCCCGCAGGTGGCCAACCAGGCCCACAACAAAATCATTGCCGACCTGGGGTTGGCAGCCATTCACTTCTTCGGCCTGATCGTGGCCATTTTCGTGGGCACAGGGCTGGTGAATAAGGAGATTGAAAAACGCACGGTGTATGTGCTGATCGCCAAACCCATGAGCCGGGCAGAGTTCATTGTCGGCAAGCATCTGGGCCTATCGGCGCTGCTGTCGGTGCTGGTGCTGCTGATGACGGTTGTGTTTCTGCTGAGCTTGCTGCTGGTGCAGGCCCCGATCCCCCTTTTGGCCATTCTCTGGGCAACAGTCTTCACTTTCTTAGAGCTGGTGCTGATTGTTGCCGCAGCCCTGCTGTTCGGGGTTTTCACTTCCTCGATTCTGGCCACCCTCTACACCATTGCCCTGTTCCTGATGGGCCATGCCAGCCGCGCCCTGCTGCAACTGAGCAAGCTGGTGAAAGATGCCGGATTTGGCAAACTGTTTGAGGTGATTTATTTGATCCTGCCGGATTTGGAGCGCCTCAATTTGAGAGATGCTGCGGTTTACGGCCAAGTTCCGCCCCCAGCAGAACTTCTCGGAGATGCACTGTACGGCTTGGTTTACACCCTTTTGCTGCTGATTCTGGCAGTGTTGGTGTTCGCCCGGCGTGAGTTCTGACGTTACCTCTTCCCCCATGCGTTTTTTCCACTTCTATACGCCCGAACAGGTGCCTTCATCTGGGATCCCGGAGTGTGCGGTGGCCATTGATGTGCTGCGGGCCACCACCACCATTGCCACAGCGCTGGCAGCAGGAGCAGAAGCGGTACAGGTGTTTGCCCACCTGCAGCAGCTCCAAGAGGCAAGCCAAAACTGGCCGGCTTCCCAGCGGCTTTTGGCCGGGGAACGGGGGGGCAAAGCAGTGGCGGGATTCGACCTAGGCAATTCCCCCCTCGACTACACTCCCGACCGCGTGCGGGACAAGCGCATCTTCCTGAGCACCACCAACGGCACGCGCAGCCTACAGCGCCTGGAAGGGATCCCAGTGGTGATTACAGCAGCCCTGGTGAACTTGGGAGCCGTGGTGGATTTTCTCAGACGGGGCTCCTTTGCCGAGGTGTGGCTGGTGGGATCCGGGTGGGAAGGGGCCTTTTCGCTGGAAGATACTGCCTGTGCCGGAGCCATCTTGCATCGCCTGGGCTGCTCTTTGAACCAGTTGGGCAACGACGAGACCTTGGCGGCCTTGGCCCTGTACCAAACTTGGCAGGACGATCTGCTGGGTTTGTTGAGACGCTCTAGCCACGGGCAACGGTTGTTGGGTCTGGGGCCGGAAAACGATCAGGATCTGGCCTATTGTGCCCAGCTGGATCGTCTCTCAGTGGTGCCCCGACAGGTTCAGCCTGGGGTTTTGGCCAACGGCAGGTAGATTCTGGACAGGTGGAGCGACCTGTGGATCCCACCACCCTCTAAGCTGGAAGTAGGCGGCCATTGTCAGCATGGGCTGGATCTCAACAGGCCGGGCGTAGGCTTGGGGATCCTTCCACGCCAGATATGGTCTTCGGCTAACCTGCTTGTGCCGTGTCGGGAGCGATGCCCAGCGCTTTCTGGTGCAGCCACGCCTGCCATTCCCCTGGGATCAGCTTGTTGTTAAACGCATCGCCAGAAACAAACATATCCCGCTGATTCTGGGCCAACACAAAAATGGAGCGGCGATCGAAATGGGAAGTGAGCTTGTAGAGGGTGTAGGGGCCTTCTGAGTAGAGGGTCAGCGTTTCTTGATCCAGACCGTGGCGGCTGCTTTGGCCATAGGCCCGCAAGACCATGTTGATCAATCGCTCATAGTGCATAGACCGCAGATTAGAAAGCTACACAGAACATAGACAGATATTACGGAAGCCGCTGCCAAGGCCCGAGCGGCTCAGGTGAACCCAGCATAACAAATCCCCCTGGATGGCCACGCAACGCTAACGCGAATGAAAACGCGAATGGACAAGATGCAGCGTCAAATGGGGTAAGAAAATGCGATAGAACTTAAGGCAAGCCATCACGCAACCCTCTTGCACAGGCAGCCCCCCCATGGCCAACATGGCGCCCCGCCCACCCCACCCCACAGAGCCTGTCCGCATTGGCATCGTCGGCGCTTCCGGCTACGGAGGGGTACAGTTGGTGCGGCTGCTGAGCGAGCACCCTGGCGTGCAGATCACCTACCTGGCTGGGCAAGACAGCGCCGGCAAGCGCTACGGGGATCTCTATCCCCAGTTGGCCCAGGCGGTGGATCTGACCGTTCAGCCGGTAGAGGTGGATCGCATTGCCGCCAACAGCGATGTGGTGTTTTTGTCTCTCCCCAATGGGCTGGCTGCCGAGCTGGCCCCGCCCTTGCTGGCCAAAGGGTGCAAAGTCTTAGATCTGTCGGCAGATTACCGCTTTCGCAACCTGGCCACCTACCAATCTTGGTACCGCATGGGTCAGACGGATCCCAACTGGCCCAGCCCTGCCTATCGCCAGGCCAATGAGCAGGCGGTCTATGGGTTGCCGGAACTTTATCGCGAGGCGATTGCCCAAGCCCAACTGGTGGGCTGTCCCGGCTGTTATCCCACTGCCTCATTGTTGGCGGTTGCTCCTCTGCTGCGGCAGGGGTTGGTGGAGCTGGACAGCCTCATTTTCGATGCCAAATCCGGCGTTTCGGGGGCAGGCCGTACCCCCAAGGTGGGATCCCTGTTTGCCGAAGTGGACGGCTCTCTGGCAGCCTATGGAGTGGCCCAGCACCGGCATACGCCCGAGATCGAGCAAGCCTGCACCGACCTAACCCACACCCCCATCACCGTGCAATTTACGCCCCATCTGGTGCCCATGGTGCGGGGGATCCACGTCACGTTGTATGCCACCCTGCGGGATCCCGGCTTTGTGGGGGAAGATTTGCTCACCATTTACAATGCTTTCTATCGCCAATCTCCTTGGGTGAAGGTGCTGCCGCGGGGGGTCTACCCGCAAACCAAATGGGTCTCCGGCACCAACACCTGCATGATCGGGGTGGAGGTGGACAGCCGCACCAACCGCGTTATCGTCCTGTCGGTGATCGACAACCTGATGAAAGGGCAAGCCGGGCAGGCAGTGCAGTGTCTCAACTTGATGATGGGATGGCCGGAAACGTTGGGTTTGCCTCGGCTGGCGTTTTACCCCTAGCTATAATGCCCGTGATCCCCTTGAAGCGGATTCTGTCCATGTCTGAACCCCTGAATCCCCCTTTCCATTCCGAGCCCCAAAACGCCTCGCCCAGCTCAAAGGTTGCCTCAGATGCCGTCAATGGCGCTGCTGAGGGCCTGAACTGGGAGGAGCTGTGGCGGCAGCTGGAAGCGGGCTGGCAGGATCTACCCCGTCGCTCCGAAGAGACGGTGCAACAGACCCTGGCTCGCCTGCAACTGGAGTGGGGCGGGCTGTGCCGAGAGGCGCGGGATCGGCTGCAAAGCGCTCTGGAACAGTCGAGAACGGCGGGATCCCCAGAGCCCATCCACCGAGAGCTGCAAGCGCTCTTGCCCCTGCTTAACCCCTGCCAATGGGAAGTGGTCATTGGCTCTTTGCGGCGGGCTGCGGATCGCGCCTGGGTGGCCAGCTTGCTGTATCACGGCTTGCAGGAAGCGGCCTATCCAGAGGCGGAAAGCCACGGGATCCCTTCTTGGGCTCGGACGCTGACCTCTGACCAACGCTCTGCTCTGGAGGCGATGAGTGCCCGTGCCTATGGCAACAGCCGCCTGCCTTTGGTGATGGACAAAAGCGGCCAGATTCAAGTAAAGGCCTCAGCCGCCTTGTTGGCCGCCTTGATCGCCATCGAGATCGGCAGTGTGGGTTCGGCAGGTGCCTTGTCCTTGCTGGGCACACCGGAGCTGCGCAAGCTCTTGAATGCCGAGGGCAAGCTGCGGCGAACTGGCTTAAAACAGGGACGAACTGCCCTCACAGAAGAAGAATGGCAAACGCTGCGCCGTTGGCTGGATCCCAAGGGATCTCCTCCCGACTGGTATCTCAATCTCACTCAAGTGGGGATCCAGACCACCCAAGTAGGGGACTATGTGGCACGGCGGCTGCGGGAGTTTTTCCAGAGCGAGTGGATCAAGCTCGTGATCCCTCCCTTGTATCACCTGGTCATCGATGCAGTGCGGCTGCTGACGGGAGAAGTGTTTCTCAGCGTGGGCACCACCCTGGAATCGGCTTTGGAATCGGCAGAGGCAGGGCGGCGACTGGAGTTGGTGCTGCAAGCCTTGCCCCAAGCGCGGAATATTCCCAGCCCCGACCGGATCCAAGCTGCCATCCCCGCTGTGGTGGAAGCTGCCGAGAAAATCCTCAGACCCCTGCTGGCCCGCCAGTTGATGACCGTGGCGGACATCTTCGATCCGCCCATTCGCAACGAGAGCTTAAATGAATTGGGGCGGCAGCTCAACCTCTGGAACCCCTTCCAGTTTCTGCTCACCTGGAGCACGGCTGGCTGGCTGGAGGCCCTTCTGGATCAGATCAGCGAGTTGCAGCAGACCTACCCGGAAATGCCCCTGTGGGAGAGCTATCGCCAGGGCCTTGAAACGGCAGCGCAAGCTCCACGGGTAATGGAGCAGGCGGAGGCTCTGCGTCTAACGGCCAAGAGTCTGGATCCCAAGTTGGATCCCTTGGAAGATTGAACTGATGATGCATAGGAAAGAAAATTGCAGACAACTCCCATAGCATCCACAAGGTGAGGCCGGCAGGGTAGGCGGGATCTTCTCCACGCCAAAGACAAATCTGTACAGGTTGTAGATGGTGCCCGGCGAAACATCTACCCCCAGGGTCAGCTTTGGGTGAACCTCACCGCTTTGGATCCCCTTTCATCTCATCGATCTCCAGCAGGTTGATCAATACCCCCGTCACCGGAATAGCCAAGAACACCCCCAGCAAACCGGCCACAGTGCCACCCACAAAGAGGGAGAAAAACATAACCACCGGGCTGATGTTCAGGGATCCCTGCATCACACGGGGCAAGAGCAAGTTTTCTTCCACCTGCTGCAGAGAAATACAGATCACCAAAACCTGGATAGAAAGCCATACACTTTGCGGTAAGACAATTAGAGCAATTAAGCTAATGCCAATAGTGGCTCCAATTCCCGGAATCAAGTCAAACAGCCCTGCAATCAAAGCTAAAGTTAGTGCCGAAGGGATCTCAAGCAGTAAAAATACCAGAAAGGTTGAGATGGCAAAGAAAAATGACAGCACAACCCGACCCCAGAAAAATCCCAGGAAGTTCCGTCGTACACTCCCGGTAATTCGATCTTTCCAATCTTCTGGAAAGGGTTTTAGAAATAAGTTCCACAGTCGCTTGCCATCTAAAAGCATGAAAAAAGCAACGATGAAGATTAAAAACAGATTGACCAAACCCAAGAGCAAGATGCGCAAAGTCAACACACCAGAGCCCAACAGGTTTAGAGTTTGGTCTTTGATTTGCTGCTCAAATTCTTGGATATCGACTGTAATGTTAAAATTTCCCAGCAGGCGCTCCAACTGATCAATGGCATCGAAAATAGTATTCAGAAATGCCGCAATACTCTCTTGAAGCTGAGGTAACTGCGAAATTAATGTCAGGCCTAGCACTGCGGTCATACTGGACAGGAGAATAACCGTAATAAAAGTTACCAAATAAACTGAGAAATTGTGAGAGAAAAAGCGGCTCAACCAACCCACTGGATAGCTGAGCAAATAGGCCAGAATAGCCGCCAACACAAAAATAGTGATGACCAGCTCAAAATAAGCCAGCACTTGGGATATCGCCCAAGCACAAGCCAAGGTCAGTAAAATGCGCAACAACTGAGAGTTGTTGAGTTTAGCCCAACCAGGCCAACGGGAAGGGGCAGGCATCAGGCTCCCGTCTGAATGGTTTTCCTATCTTGGCTTAATCTCTTGCGGTATCACATCGGGATGTTGATTCGGGTAGATCTGGGTGTCTGCCTAGCTAACAGTGCTCATTGGGACAAGGCCAGCGGACTGGTTTCCAACCTATTCCCAAGTTAGCCATCCAGGCGGCTAGGAAAACTCCACCCACGCCACCAACTGGCCACCCCCGTAAGCAAGGGGAATGTCGAACAAAAACATGCGGGTCAAGGACGTGACCGGTAAGATCCAAGCAGGGATCCCCAAATAAAGAAACGAAGTAGAAACCAACGTGCAACATCAAGTTTTGGGGTTAGGCATTGCGGGGCTGGCGGCAGCGCGACTGTTGCGGGCCCAGGGCTATGAAGTG
The DNA here is from genome assembly GCF_054060065.1 of Thermostichus sp. MS-CIW-37. NCBI lineage: Bacteria > Bacillati > Cyanobacteriota > Cyanophyceae > Thermostichales > Thermostichaceae > Thermostichus > Thermostichus sp. MS-CIW-37. The sequence goes on from NZ_JBSSCV010000002.1 coordinate 17,675, forward strand.
CTGGTTTGGGATGAGCAAGATTCCCCTCTTCTCAGACAGCGGCAGGCCGAGCTCAATCAAGAAGGGATCCCGGTTCGGCTGGGGCAGCCTTTTCAACTGGCCGAAGGGGTGAAGCAGGTGGTGGTCAGTCCGGGCATTGCCTGGGATCACCCGCTGCTGCAGGAGGTGCGTCAACAGGGAATCCCGGTGGTGGGGGAGGCGGAGCTGGCCTGGATCTATCTTGACCACCTACCCTGGGTGGGGATCACCGGCACCAACGGCAAAAGCACCACCACGGCTCTGGTGGCGGAAATGTTCAAGGCGGCGGGGTTGCAAGGGATCCCCTGCGGCAACATCGGCCTGCCCCTGTCGCAGGTGGCTTTGGAAACGCTCCAGGGAACGCTAGAGCCGGACTGGATCGTGGCGGAGCTGAGCAGCTATCAGTTGGAAGCCAGCAGCCGCCTCATGAGCAGTACTCCTGGAGGGCCGCCGCGCATTGGGGTGTGGACCACCTTCACTCCCGATCACCTAGAACGGCATGGGACGCTGGAGCGCTATGCCAGCTTTAAGGCTCGCCTTTTGGATCGGGCCCAGTGGCGGGTGCTCAACGGCGAGGATCCCTACCTGTGCCGCCGCCGGCAGGACTGGGAAAAGACCTATTGGATCTCCCTTGCTGCCCCGCAACTCTGTTGCGATCAGGATCCCACCGCAACCGTTGACCTGCGGGAAAACCGCCTCTACATCCAGGGGGAGATGGTGGCGGAGCTGGAGGACTTTGCAGAACGCTGCCCTGGCCAACACAATCTGCAAAACCTGCTCTTGGCGGCAGCAGCAGCGCGTCTAGCTGGGCTCCCCAACGCTGCCATTCAAAAAGCCATCCGATCTTTTGCCGGCATGCCCCATCGGCTGGAGCGGGTGGCGCAAATCCAGGTGGGATCCACCCCCATCCGCTTTGTCAACGACAGCAAGGCCACCAACTACGAGGCCGGCTGGGTGGCGCTCAACGCCCTTTCCCCACCCATTATTCTGATTGCCGGAGGAAGGGCTAAGCAGGGGGATCCCGGCGCCTGGTTGCGGTTGATTCGGGCCAAGGTGGCCCGCGTGTTGCTGATGGGGGAGTCTGCCCCAGCCCTGGCAGAGGCCCTCCAGGGGATCCACTATACTGACGTTGAGCTGGTGCCAACCCTAGATGTAGCGGTGGAAAGAGCCTTTGCAGCGGCTTGTTCCCTTTCGCGTCAAGCTCAGAGCTTGGGGAAGCCCGCTCAACCCATCACCATTTTGCTGTCCCCCGCCTGTGCCAGTTTTGACCAGTACTCCAGCTTTGAACACCGTGGCAACCATTTCCGAGCCTGCTGCCAAGCCCTCCAGGGATCCCTGGAATGCTGAAGCTCGCTGGCTGCGCTGGCTCACCTTGATCTGGCTGGTGCTGGGGCTGCTGATGCTGTTTTCCGCTTCCTACCCGGTGGCTCAGCGGATCACCGGCGATGGCCTCTACTTTCTCAAGCGCCAATTGCTCTGGGCCGGGCTGGGTCTGGGCTGTTTCTGGGCTCTGGTGCAGATCCCGCTGCGGCGCTGGTTCCCCTGGGCCGGGATCCTCTGCTTGCTGGGAGTTGGCCTGGTGTGGGCCACCCAGGTGCCGGGGTTGGGGGTTTCCCGCCTGGAAGCCAGCCGCTGGCTGGATTTGAAGGTGATCCCTGTTATCCAGCCCTCGGAATTGCTCAAGCCCCTGTTGGTCTTGCAGGGATCCTGGATCTTTGGCCGCTGGTTTCACCATCCCCTCTGGTTCCGCATCCTCTGGGTGGTTATCTTCGCCTTTGCGCTCTTGGGGATCCTCGCCCAGCCCAACCTGGGCACCACGGCCATCTGCGGCTTTACCCTCTGGGTCATGGCTTGGACTGCCGGGATCCCAGCTTTCACCCTTTTGGCCACAGCGGGGCTGGGGATTCTGGCGGCTGTGGTGAGCATTCTCAGCAAAGATTACCAACGACGGCGCATCTTGGCTTTTTTGGATCCCTGGGGTAACGCCCAAGGGGATGGCTATCAGTTGGTGCAAAGCCTGTTGGCCATTGGCTCCGGCGGCCTGTGGGGCAAAGGGTATGGCCTCTCCCAGCAAAAGCTGTTCTACCTGCCCATCCAATACACCGACTTTATCTTCTCGGTGTATGCAGAAGAGTTTGGCTTGGCCGGATCCCTGTTCTTTCTGGGGTTGCTGACCTTCTACACTCTGCTGGGCTGGCGGGTGATGGGGCGCTGTCGGGAGTTGACCATTCGCTTAGTAGCCTGCGGCTGCCTGATGTTTCTGGTGGGGCAGTCGCTGATGAACATCGGCGTGGTCACCGGGGTTCTGCCTACCACAGGCGTGCCCCTGCCTTTGTTCAGCCATGGCGGCAGCTCTATTCTGGCAGGGCTGATCACAGCAGGATTGTTGGTGCGGGCAGCCCGCGAAGCAGGGTAAAGTAAGGCTGCATGTTGCCAACCCAGCAAAGGGATCCTTTCACGCAAGCAGCAAACCCAGAGGGCCAGGGATCCCTATTGGATTGGTTAGTCTCTGCTTTAGAGCGGCTTCTTATGCAGCAAAACCAAAGCTGACGTTGAAACCGAGCCTAGATCCAGCCCATTTCATCCAAAACGAGGGTAAACACCGTCGCGCAACAGGCCACCAACAGCGACACATAAGCCGGCTGACCGTGGGCAATGCAAACACCGGCTGCCACCGAAGCGCCCGCAGCTGCAGAAAAGGTACGACCTGCCCAATTGCCTTTGGAGGGTTTGTCAGAAGGATTGAATTTGTTAAACATTTTTACAGCAGAAAGAGGATTCAAAGGGAATCAATTCCATAGGAAACGGCCTCAGGTTATCACCCCCCGACTCGATTCCAGAGGGATCCAAGGCCATTCTCAATATTTCTTCGCTTAGGCTTCAATCTTTCGTAAAATTGCGCTGAGATGCTCATAATCACCCCGCAACAGACAGCTCAACTGCCGACCTGCCTGTAGAAGCCAGTTGCGATCCCGGTTCAGGATTCGGTAAGTTTGGCGAATCACGGCAGCCACCAGCTCATCGGTTGGGATCCCGTTGACCCGTAGCAGGGTGCGCAAAAACTCGAAAGAGCGGCAGAACTCCCTCACTTCCGTATCGGAGCAGAGATAAACCGGCTGGTGAATCTGGGGAGGCCGTGGCGGCAAGTACTGATAGACCCGTCCCCCGCTGACAAAGCCGACAATGGCCGCGCGGAAATCGGTGCGCAACATGGCAAAAATTTGGGGCTGTTGCTCCCGCAGCTCCTGAGGGGAGAGGCCCAAAGCCCTGGCGCGGTGGACGGTGTCGATGGGGGCGATGGCGGCATAGCAAACCACCCCGTAGATTAGGTTGCCGGTCTCTTCGTCTTGGGAGCGCGTCCAACTGCCGAGAGCAGGCATGGGTGGGAAGGTCAGACGTTCCGGCTCGAAGCACTGGGCCACAAAGGTTGTGGTGTTGGCTTCCACCACTTCTCCAAAAGCAGAGGCTGGCTGGGGAGAGATGGCCTTGGCTCTCATCGCGATCTCAGGCTCCTCAAGGGTTGCTGCTGCAGAGGCCGGCGAAGGGAGGTGGAATTCAGACCCACAGACAAGTCAAGAGAAAATAGAATCTTTCTAGGTTTTAAGACTTGTGAAGATAGGGGCAATCCCCTCGCCCAACCTTTTACCCCTTCTGCAACATTTTTCCCATCCCCGGACGGCAACTCAGCAACTCAACGGCTTATGAGATCCTCATTGCTAAGAAAGTTAGCCGATTTTGGGGATCCCTGCGTAATATATTTTTTCACACGCTCCCGCGCAAATTCGCCATCCTAAATATTAGCCATTCTAAGTATTGAGCAGTTGGCGAGCGGAGGGAGAAACAATGAATGCTCAGCAACGCGGCCAAATCATCGCTTCTGAGTGGATGATCGACAGCCAAAACCCGGTACACTCCATTTCTCGGCTCAAGCGCCGGGCAACCTATTCCGATGTAACCCTCTGGTGGTTGGTGGTGCAGCTAAACCTGATGGAACAAAACTCTATTCATACCGATCACCGATAGAATGGACGGCGCAAGAACAATCGGCCACAAGAAAATCCCAGCCCAGGGATATCCCGGATCCCAAACCCAACCTTAAAACTTAAAAAAAACAAAAGAAGAGCTGAATGTTGAGTGGGGCTGCTCCTCAAACACCAGCTCTTCTGGACAGAGAAGAAGTAGATAGAGAAAGACCGAACAAAGGGAAGCCGAGCCCTCGACCTCCTTTCAATCCTCCAGGGGCAGAGCTGCCACCTGGGCCGGTTGCACTGGCGAGGGGAAGAAAGGCCGCTGCACGATTTCAGTTGCCAACACACTGCGCAACTGGGCAGCTACCGCCACCGTTGTGACATCGTAGGTTTGGGTAGCCAGGCGTGGGTAGAAGCCAATGCCGAGAATCGGCAACAGCAGACAGAGGGCCACCGCCATTTCCCGCGGGCGCATATCCCCCAGGTAATCTTCCAAAACTAGGCCGGGATCCTGAGCCCCGTAGAACACCTGACGCAGCATGGAGAGCAAGTAAATGGGCGTCAAAATGATACCCACTGCCGCCAGCAGGGCAATTCCAGCTTTGAAGGTCGGCGCATAGGCATCGCTGGTGGTCAAGCCCAAGAACACCGTCAGCTCACCCACAAATCCGCTCATCCCCGGCAGCGCCAGAGAGGCCAGGGATCCCGCTGTAAACAGGGCAAAAGCCTTCGGCATCTGCTTGGCCAACCCTCCCAACTTGTCGAGGGCAAGGGTGTGGGTGCGCTCGTAGGTGATCCCCGTCAGGAAGAACAGAACCGCGGCAATCAGACCGTGGGAGATCATCTGCAGCACTGCCCCATTGATGCCCAGCTCCGTGAAGGCGGAGATCCCGATCAACACAAAGCCCATGTGGGCAATGGACGAATAGGCCAAGCGCCGCTTGAGATGGTTCTGACCAAAGGCCGCCAACGCCCCGTAAATGATGTTCACCACACCCAACACCGCCAGCACCGGGGCGAAGTACACGTGGGCTTCCGACAACATGCCCACATTCATGCGGATCAGGCCATAGCCCCCCATCTTGAGCAGAACTCCCGCCAAGATCATGGAAATGGGAGCAGAGGCTTCGCTGTGGGCATCCGGCAGCCAGGTGTGCAGCGGAAAAATCGGCAGCTTCACCCCAAAGGCAATCAGCAAAGCCGCATAGGCCAACAGCTCCAAGGCCAGTGGGTAAGACTTAGCGCTCAGCTCTGCCATCTCCAGGCTGAAGCCCTCGCCGTAGAAGGCCATCGCCAGGGATCCCACCAAGATAAAAATGGAGGCGGCGGCGGTGTAGAGGATGAACTTGGTGGCGGCGTACTGGCGCTTCGGCCCACCCCAAATGGAGATGAGCAGATAGACCGGCACCAGCTCAATCTCCCACATCAGGAAGAATAGAAGCATGTCCTGCGCCAGAAACACGCCCACCTGGGCACCGTACATCAGCAGCAGCAAGAAGAAAAACAAACGCGGCTTATGGGTGAGATTCCAAGCCGCCACAATCGACAGGGTCGTGATCAAACCCGACAGCAACACCAGCGGCAAGGACAGGCCGTCCACCGCCAGCGACCAGTGGAACCCAATTTGGGGCACCCAGGCGTAGCGCTCCGCCAGTTGCAGAGAAAAGTCCTGCAGGTCATAGTGCCGCGCAAAGACATAGACCATCAGGCCCAAATCAAAAGCCCCCACAGCGAGGGCATACCAACGCACCCAACGGCTCTGGGGGATCAAGGGGATCCCAAAGGCTGCCAGCAGAGGCAAGAGCACCAGCACCGACAGCCAGGGAAACTCAAGAGGATTGCTCATGACCAGGAATAAATACTCATGCTCGATACCTCAATGATATGAAGCTGTGTAAACAAATGGGAAGCGATATTTACAAAAAAATCTGCGCAATAGCGCAGATCTCGAGAAGGTTTCTCCAATGCCAATCATCGAGGATCCTCAAGGGATCCGGCGCGATAGCGCTCCGTCGGGTGGATAGGCCGCCCGAGCTGGCCAGAGAACCTTGTGGGGATCCCCCGGCAAGCGACTCCCCCGCTACCGGGGAAGTGGCCAGGATCTACTCGTCTTCGGCAAAGACAAAACGGTGCAGCTCGTCCAGGGTTGGCTCTGGGCTTTCCAGAGCAAAAAGAACCGCGTCCTCAATCACGGCGCTGACCTCCGCGTGGATGGCTTGGAAGTCTGCCTCGGACATTAGGTTGTGCTCCAGGGCATAGCGTTCCAGTTGTTTAATGGGATCCCGCTGCCGCCAGAACTCTTTTTCCTCAGGACTGCGCAGCTCGTCAGGGTCGGCAAGGGAATGGCCCCGAAAACGATAGGTGATGCACTCTAGCAAGGTGGGGCCTTCTCCGGCGCGGGCGCGGGCAATGGCCTGTTGGGCCGCCTCTCGCACCGCCAGCACATCCATCCCATCCACCTGGTAGCCGGGCATGCCAAAAGCCGGGCCTTTGCGGTAAATATCGGTGTCGGAAGTGGCGCGTTCATGGGCCATGCCAATAGCCCAGAAGTTATTTTCCACCACATAGACGATGGGCAACTTCCAGAGGGCGGCCATGTTGAGGCACTCGTAAAACTGGCCGTTGTTGCAGGCTCCATCCCCAAAGAAGCAGGCGGTTACCTGGTCAGTGCCCCGGTATTTGGCAGAAAAAGCAGCCCCCGTCGCCACTGGGATCCCTTCGGCCACAAAGGCATAGCCCCCCAAGAAATTGTGCTCCGCCGAGAAGAGGTGCATGGAACCACCCCGACCCTTGCTGCAGCCGGTGGCCTTGCCGAACAACTCTGCCATGACCGCCCGCGGCGGGATCCCGGTGCTGAGGGCATGCACATGATCGCGGTAGGTGCTGCACACGTAGTCGGTGGGCTTGAGCGCCTTGATCACCCCCGTAGAGACGGCCTCCTGGCCGTTGTACAGATGCACAAAGCCGAACATCTTGCCCTTGTAGTACATTTCGGCGCACTTGTCTTCAAACAGGCGGCCCAGCACCATGTCTTCATAAAGAAGACGAGCCTCTTCGGCAGAAATGCGAGCAGTTGTGGAGCGCGAAGTAAGTTCTTGAACCATGCTGCGGTGCAACGAATCAGAGGTATCTTAGGCGGTCAGCAGTGAGCTTTGCGGTTTGCCCATTATCTCATGCTCCAGTCTGTCTGCCACCTTACCTGGAAATCCCATCCTACAGGGCCGAAAGCGGTTGTTTCGAGGCCAAGGGAGTTAAACTGAAAGGCTAGGGCAAGAGGCGTTTCCATTGCAGCAGCCGCATCAGGACTCCGTCCCGCAAACGCGAATCTTGAACACCAGAGGGGGGGTTTCTTCTGCTCTCGGCTTGGACGTCGATCTGCTGGAGCCGGGGGCAAGAGGTATTTGGCCAGCCAACGTGACGGGGTGCGCCCATGGGAGCCCGTTGGGTTAGCGGTTTTGCGGCGGTGTTGTTTGCGTTGGCGGTCACCCTGCTAGGGGGCTGGTATTTCACCGCAGCCATTGGGCTGATCATTTTTTTGGCCCAACTGGAGTTTTTTCGCTTGGTGCAAGCCAAAGGCAATGCGCCGGCCATGCGCACCACCATGTTTTCCAGCCAGGTGCTGGTGATTTTGCAGCAGGTCAAGCCGGAATGGACGAGCCCTGCTTTTATTGTGGCGGGATCCATCATTTGTTTTTATTTGCTCTTTAAGCCCAAGGTGGCCACCATTGCCGATATTGCCACCTCGATTTTGGGGTTGTTCTACTGTGCGTTGCTGCCCAGCTTCTGGATTCGGGTCAGGGCTTTGTCTTTATCCAAGGGCATTGGCGAAGGGCTATGGATTACGCTGTTGGCCATTGGCTGCGTGATCGCCGCAGATGTAGGGGCCTACCTGTGTGGTCGGGCCTTTGGGCGCACCAAGCTCTCCATCCTCAGCCCGAAGAAAACGGTGGAAGGGGCAGTAGCCGGCATTGCCGCCAGCATGGCCCTGGCCGTGGCCGGAGCCCACGCCCTGAGCTGGCCCTGGAGCTGGCTGAGCGGCAGCGTGTTGGGGTTTTTGATCGGGTTGACCAGCCTGCTGGGCGACCTGACCGAATCGCTGATGAAGCGAGATGCCGGCGTCAAAGATTCCGGGGATCTGATCCCAGGCCACGGCGGCATTTTGGATCGGGGGGATAGCTACGTATTCACCGGGCCGCTGGTGTTTTATTTTATGGAATGGCTCAACGCTTACTCTGGGCTGTAGAGCCAGCTTGCAAGTTTGCCAAACCCAGGAGCGCCCACTAGCCGAAGGTGCGGAAGGCCCTCAATTCAAAATTGCCTGGCATTCGGGCCGCTCCAAAAACACTTCTGGCAAAATGGAATCCCCGAAGTGCCCTGGAGGTGCACTCACTATGGCAAACCCCTTCAGATCCAACTCGGTTTCGTCGTAAACCACCAGTTGCCTGAAACTGGCAACAGGATCCCCCTCCACCTCGAGAATGCGGGCTTTTCGCTGGATAATCCAAGGGGTCTCCCCTTCTAGTTCAGAAGGGGCCAGAGGGCGATCTAGGCCAAACACGAACTCTCCACTTCGACCCACAAGAGTCCACTCTGAGCTATTGGGCTTCTCTGTACCTACGAAGCAAAAGACGTAATCGCTGTACGGAACAAAATACAGGCCTACCAGCCGGGATTGTTCATCAGGGTGGCGGCGGGCACTCAAGCAAACCTCAAAACCCGGCAGAGAGGCTGGATCGACGGGCTGCCCATAACAAAGCAGGATGTCGTCTTTTGAGCGTTTCCACCACTCTTGTTGCGCGAGGGCAGGGATCCCAGGGGATAGAGCCATCAGAGCCATCAGGACCGTTGCCGTCAATGATCTGGACATAACGCCGTACCCAAAGCTGAGGATGGTAGTACCCTAGCTCGAAATCCCTCTCTAGCCGTGTGATTAGGGTCAAGACCGATGGGCCACTCTACCCCGAAGGGCAAAGGGTTGAACTGCTACTCTATAAAGTGATTCATCAAAGTGATTCATCCTTCTCAGCCGTTGGCCTATTCTCCCCATGACTGCTGCAATTTCCTCTGTCAACCTGCCCAGCCAGTACAACCCCTTCGAGACCGAGCCGAAGTGGCAGCGCTTTTGGGAGGAGAAGGGCTTTTACGTGGCGGATCCCAAGGCGCCGGGAGAGGCCTTTAGCATGGTGCTGCCCCCGCCCAATGTGACGGGCAACCTGCACATGGGCCATGCTTTTGCCTTTACCCTGCCGGATGTGGTGACGCGCTACAAGCGGATGCGCGGCTACAACGTGCTCTGGCTGCCCGGCACAGACCATGCCAGCATCGCCGTGCACACCATCCTGGAAAACCAACTGCGCCAAGAGGGCAAGACCCGCTTCGATCTGGGCCGCGAGGCTTTTCTGGAGCGAGCTTGGGCTTGGAAGGAGCAGTCGCAGGGAGCTATCAAGAGCCAATTGCGGCGGCTGGGTCTCTCGCTGGACTGGACGCGGGATCGCTTTACCCTCGACGAGGGGCTGAGCCGGGCGGTAACCGAGGCGTTTGTGCGGCTATACGAGGCGGGGTTGATTTACCGGGGCGAGTATTTGGTGAACTGGTGCCCGGCCACCCAGTCGGCGGTGTCAGACATTGAGCTAGACGACAAAGAGGTCAAGGGCCACCTGTGGCATTTTCGCTATCCCTTGGCCGAGGATCCCAGCCAGTATCTGGTGGTGGCCACCACTCGGCCCGAGACCATGCTGGGGGATACGGCGGTGGCGGTGAACCCCCAAGACGAGCGCTATTGCCATCTCATCGGCCAGTTCATTCGCCTGCCCATTAAAAATCGCCTCATCCCCATCATTGCGGATGAGTATGTGGATCCCTCCTTTGGCTCCGGGTGTGTGAAAATTACCCCGGCCCACGACCCCAACGACTTTGAAATCGGCAAACGGCACCAATTGCCCTTCATCAACATCCTCAATAAAGACGGCACCCTCAACGAAAACGGGGATCCTTTCACCGGCCTAGATCGCTTTGTGGCCCGAGAAAAGGTGGTGCAGTGGTTTGCCGAACATGGCCTGCTGGAGAAGGTGGAGGACTACACCCACACCGTTCCCCACAGCGACCGCGGCGGCGTGCCCATCGAGCCTTTGCTTTCCATTCAGTGGTTTTGCGATGTCTCGGGGATGGGGGCTCGCTGTTTGGAAGAGGAATACCAACGAAATAGCCCCCGCTTTATCCCTGAGCGCTGGACCAAAGTCTACACGGGCTGGCTGGAAAAGCTGCGCCCCTGGTGCATTTCTCGGCAGTTGTGGTGGGGCCATCAGATCCCAGCTTGGTATCCAGTCCTCAATGGCCAGCTTCTCGAGGATCCCCAAGCTTTTGTGGTGGCCCGCAACGGCGAGGAAGCGCTGCTCAAGGCACGGGAAAAGTTTGGCCCAGAAGTTGAGCGGGTGGAACAGGATCCCGATGTGCTGGATACCTGGTTTAGCTCTGCTCTGTGGCCCTTTTCAACCCTGGGCTGGCCGGAAGAGACCGAGGATTTCAAACGCTACTATCCCAACTCCCTGATGTCCACGGGCTTTGACATCATTTTCTTCTGGGTGGCCCGCATGGCCATGATGGGATCCCAATTTACCGGCCAGATCCCCTTCAAAGATGTGTACATCAATGGCCTGGTGCGGGATGAGCACGGGGCGAAAATGTCCAAAACCAAGGGAAATGGCATCGATCCCCTGGAGCTGCTGGACAAATACGGCACCGACGCCCTGCGCTATGCCCTGGTCAAAGAGGTGGTGGGGGCAGGGCAAGACATCCGCCTGGCCTACGACCGCAAGACCGGCGAGAGCGCCAGCGTAGAGGCCGCCCGCAACTTTGCCAATAAGATCTGGAACGCCTCCCGCTTTGTGTTGATGAACTTGGAGGGGCAAACCCCTGCCCAACTGGGATCCCCTGTTCCTGAAGCGCTGGAATTGGCCGATCGCTGGATCCTGTCGCGGCTGCACTCCACAGCCACCCAAGTCATCGCCGAGCTGGAAGCCTATGGCCTGGGAGAGGGGGCACGCCTACTTTACTCCCTTATTTGGGATGACTTTTGTGACTGGTACATCGAGCTGGTCAAGCCCCGGCTGCGGGGAGAAAACTTGGCTTCCAAGCGCACAGCGCAGCAGGTGCTGGCCATCGTTTTGGAAACCATTCTCAAACTGCTGCACCCCTGGATGCCCCACATCACCGAGGAGATCTGGCAGCTTCTCACCCAGGTCAATCAAACCACTTCCATCTCTGTGCAGCCCTATCCCACCCCGGATCCCACCTGGATCGACCCCCAACTGGAGCGGGAGTTTGGCTTGGTGATCCAAACCATTACCAGCCTGCGCAACCTGCGGGCAGAAACCGGCCTCAAGCCCCATCAGACCATCAGGGCCCTTTTGCTCACTACCGATCCCGCCGAGCAGCGGATCCTGACGGCTGCCCAAGCTTATATCCGGGATCTGGTTAAGGCCGAGGCTTTGGAGATTACGGGATCCCTGGCCACGGAGCCCAAACAGGTGGCGGCTGCAGTGGTGGGCACGGTGCAGGTGCTGATGCCCTTGGCGGGATTGGTGGATGTGGAAGCGCTGCGGGCCAAACTGCAAAAAGACCTGGCCAAGCTGGAAAAAGAGGCCCAAGGGATCCGCGCCCGCTTGGAGAACCCCAATTTTCTCAACCGGGCCAACCCTGAAGTGGTGCAAGCCAGTCAGGAACAACTGGCGGAGCTGGAAGCCCAGATGAGATTGCTGGGATCCAGGCTGGAGAAGCTGGGCTGAGATGGCATCAGCGCAGGCAGAGCGGCGGGGTGATGAAGGCAATCTTCCCAGGATTTGGAAAAATCGGAGTGGCGAGCCCCTACTTCTGTGTTAGGATAGGGGACGAGATCGTTGTCGGTTGTAGTGCTCGTTTCTTCTAGTCTTGACGGATTTTCACGTTTTGTATTGGCAGACGGCTCTCCGAACATCTCACCCTTTGTTACTCTCTCTTTCGGAGATCGTCTATGTCGATTTATGTTGGCAACCTTTCCTTTAAGGTGACAGAAGCGGATTTGACCGCTGTTTTTGCTGAGTACGGTTCTGTGAAGCGGGTGCAGATCCCCACTGACCGTGAGACAGGCCGCATTCGAGGCTTCGGGTTTGTGGAAATGAGCTCTGAAGCAGAGGAGCAGGCTGCCATTGCTGCTCTGGATGGGGCAGAATGGATGGGGCGCGACCTCAAGGTGAACAAAGCTCGCCCGCGAGAAGAACGCCCCACCTCAGGTTTCCGCTCTGGTAACGCGAACAGTGGCGGCGAGCGGCGGCGGAGTTTTCAATCTCGCTATTGAAACGCCCGCTAGGGCTTCCCGGTAGCTGGCCAGGGGGCACCTAGGCGCGAGCCGGTCTTGGGCTACGATTCCGGGATCCAGCTGTTTCTCTAGCCTGCTTCCATTGTTCCAACAGAGGAGTTGATGAGGGATCCCGATCAACTCCTCTTACTCTTAAGATTCTTCCTTGCTCCCTGAGAGAGGAAAATAAAACGCTTGGCTTGGGTTACGGCGAGTTCGGGGATCCCTCTGGCCAAGGATCTGTCAGGTCGGCGGTCAAGGGATCCCAGTCCCATCCCCAATCGCGGGCAATGGCCTGAGTAATCCCCAGTTGTCCGTGGCCGGGGTAGCGGGCCAGCGCTACCACCAGATCGATAAGCTGCTCACCGGCAGGGATCCGGCCAAAGATGTGCAGCCCATCGCGAATCTGGGATTCTTTTAGCTCGCAAAGATAGCCATCCAGGCGATTCCAATCTTCTTCTTTTTCCAGGTTGAACTGTTGGTCTAGATGCTCTGCTCGAACCAGCTCCTGAATCTGGGCGCGAATCAGCGGGCAGCGGCCTGGATCCATCTGTTGGGCCTGCACGTACTCATCCATCAACCGTTCCAAATTCGCCAGGGGGCCGTACAGCTCAGCACGAGTAAGGGGCGGGGTGAGGTGGTCGATAATCACTGCCTGGGCTCGCCGCTTGGCCTGGGATCCCTCTCCTGGGTCGTTGACGATGAAGGGGTAGAAGTGGGGCATTGGCCCCAGAGCAACCTCCGGGTAGCAGGTGGCGGAAAGAGCGGATCCCTTGCCGGGCAGCCATTCCAAGTTGCCGTGCTTGCCCACATGCACCACCGCTTGAACGGCGAAGACCTGCCGCAGCCACAGGTAAAAAGCCAGGTACTCATGGGGGGGCACCAGATCCGGGGCATGGTAGTTCAAGGACGGATCCCGGTCATAGCCTCGCGGGGGCTGAATGCCTACAAACACCTGCCCTAACTGCAGTCCCACCACGGGAATATCTCGAGAGGGCGGATCCCCCCACTGCCGGACGAGGTCGGTCTGGATGGGCTCAGGCAAGCGGGCAAACCACTCTCGATAAAGGGCAGCAGAAAGGCATTGCCGAGCCGGGCGCAGGGATCCCAAGGGGTCGTAGGTCTGGCCTTCGGTTAGCCAATGGATGAGTTCATCTCCAGTCTGGGGCAGGGGATCTACTGAGTAGCCAGCTCCCGCCAAAGCTCTGAGAATTTCCACACAACTGGCAGGGGTATCCAGACCCACCCCATTGGCCAGTCGCCCGTCCCGACTGGGGTAGTTGGCCAGGATCAAAGCCAGTCGCCGCTGGGAAGGGGGGGTGCGCCGCAATTTCACCCAGTTGGCCGCCAAATCGGCTACAAACTCCACCCGATCCGGCACAGCCGCATAGGCCACCACCTCCGTTTGCAAGTGGGGATCTCGCTGTTGAACCGCCTTGAAGGAAACGGCGCGGCTGATGATGCGCCCATCCACCTCCGGCAAAGCCACATTCATGGCCAGATCCCGCGCTCCCAGTCCTCGCGTGGAGTCCTCCCAGCTCTGGCGGGATCCGCTGCTAAGGATTACCTGCAAAACGGGCACATCCAATTCCTGCCACAGGCTTACATCGGGCTGGTGGCTGTCCAACCGCGCCAGCGAAAAACTGGTGGTGTTGAGCAACAGGTCAATCTGGCCGCCAAAGTGATCCCGAATGGCCTGGGGCAAGTCTGGGTCTTGAAGGCTATAGGTATACAGGCAAAGGGGTTGTAGCCCCCGCTCCACCAAGGCTTTTGCCAATTGATCCACCGGCTCTATGTTCCCCGCCAGAACATGGGCTCGGTAGAGCAAAATCCCCACCTTGGGAGCTTGGGGATCCGCCAGCGGAGCTATGGGGGGTTGATAGATCCCTAGACGAGGCAGCACTTGAGGATCCGGCACCGAATATTGGCCCCCCAGAAACTCCCTAGCCAGAAACAGCAGACAGGCGGCCACATTCTCCGCTCCCCCCTCCAGCCAGTACCGCCACACCCGATCCGCCACCGCCAGAGGCACAGTGGAATGGCTCACCAAATCCCAGTCGGGGCGATCGTCCCCAGGAATGACGATCAGGGTGGATCCCTCCAAGGACTCCGTCCCGCTACCGCGAACGGCGGCCACCTGCTTGGCCACCTCCAGGCCATAGCTCCAGTAGGATCTCCCCCCCAACAGGCGGATCAAGATTAGCCGGGCCTGCCGCAGCACCTTCTCGGCGTAGTCATCCAGGCTGAGGGGCTGTTGCAACTGCAGCAGATTAGCTGCCCGTATGGCCGGAAAGTCTTGGGGCAAAAGACGGATGGCCGCGCTCAAAGCCGTCAGGTCCGTATCGGCTGCCGAGAGAACAACAATGGGAGCAGGATCCTGCTCCAAGAAAATGACGCCGGATTGGGAAGGATCCCATCCCCCTGGCAAAGCAGCTATTCGGTGCATGGCCGCTCTCCCAAGGGAAGGAAGCTCAGGCTTAGCGACTGTACTTGAAGCACAGAAGCACCCCAGCTCCCAGCGCTCAACTGGTCAGGAAGGGCTCCCGTAGTGGTTCCCGCTACCCAAGCATTGCCCTGTCCAAAGTGCTCCGCACCGCTGGCGCGAAAGTGCTCCGCACCGCTGGCGCGAAAGTGCTCCGCACCGCTGGCGCGAAAGTGCTCCGCACCGCTGGCGCGATCGACAGCAATAGAGTCAGCCACCTCATTCGCAGGAGTTCCGAACTGGCGAGCCCACTCGATTGAATGCGAACCGTAGGCTCTCAGAAGAATTGAACTGGCAAAAAAAGTTAAAGCACTTGCGAAAACTAACCTGCCCACCCTTTTTTTCATATCCTTCAAGTCCCCCCTTGCCGACTAGGGCAGCACCGCCTAGAGCCTAGCATGGGGCAGCTTTCTGCTGGCTACTGGGGTGTTGAGCTGCCGCAGAGGGATCCCGCCCTGGCAAAGCCTCAGCCTAACGAGCGTATTTGAGTACCAAGACATCTTTCATGCCCGCAAGGACTCCGTCCCGCTGACGCGTTCGCGTTAGCGTCGCGTAGCGACAAAGGACTCCGTCCCGCTGACGCGATTGGATGAATCCCGCTATCCAGACATTCCCCATCTCACCTACAGCGATGGAAAAAGCCCCGTCACCCCTCCCGCCTGAAAACTGGCGAAGCCAAAGCGAGTTGCCCAAGGACTCCGTCCCGCTACCGCGAAAGGACTCCGTCCCGCTACCGCGAACAGCTTGCCGCCACTGACCACATTTAACAATTGCATCCCCCGGCAAATGCCTAAAACAGGGATCCCCTGGGCCAGCACGGCCTGAGCCAAGGCCACCTCAAATCGATCCCGCTCCGCGTTCACATAGCGCACCTGGGGATGTTGCGGATCCTCTCCAAAGGACTCCGTCCCGCTACCGCGAAAGGTGCTGGGGCAGAGGTTGCCGCCACCGGTCAACACCAGGCCATCCACCCAAGACAGCAAAACCTGGGGCTCGCTTTCGCCTGGGGGAAAAAGAACAGGGATCCCTCCGGCAGCACGAATGGCATCCACATAGCGGCCTGGCGCTACAAAGTCTCCCTCGTCATTGCGGTTGCGGGTGGTAACGCCGATGAGCGGTCGATTTGAAAAAGGGGATGTCCGATTCATCCTTCTACGATAACCTTATTTCCCGATGTTGATGGTGCTATGCCTACGGCAGAAGAACCGCACCACTGTCCTGAGCAGAAAAATCCAAAGTTTTCCCCCGCGATAGGAGTTAAATCTCGTTGTTGCGCAACGCTAACGCAAAGGGATCCCAGAAATCGCCGAAGCCAATGAACTACCCCACCGCATAGGCGGATGGGGTTTCTGATGCCCCATCCACTTGACGGCAGGATTTTAGTCTCTTCCTCTGCCCCAGTTGCTTCATAGACCCGCAGGTCTTTGAAGTAGAGCTGAGACATCCAAGACTCACGAGGCTGGTTCCCAACCCCGGTTGCCGATTAGTGGCAACGTTGTACATCACCATCACCGAGCCCCGATCCCTGGGGATTTCAAACCCACAAGCCGAGCAGACATGATAACGGTTGCTCAAGTCCGCCCAGTTCGGGTGTACCGCACCACACTTGGGACAGCGTTGGCTCGGTTTGATGGCCTTGGTGGGAAGCAGGAGAACCAAACCTCCCTTCTGTTCGATTTTGTAGGTCAGCATCCGATTGAGTGTGCCGAAACCCACCGACAAAATCGACTTGTTTAGCCCTGCCTTGCGCTTCCCACCCTTGCGGGTCATCCCTTTGATATTTAGCTTCTCCGTTACGCCGTTCGCCTACGGCGGCGCGGAGCGCTTCGCCATAACGACAAGCTATCTCTGACGTAACTTTGTGTTGCCAGTCTCTTCTCTGACGAGCAGCCTTTGCTTGCAGTTGCGCTTCCCGCCGGTGAATTTTCTTCCATCTCCTGGAAGCCTTTACGCCCTTTTTAGGGGCACGCTTTCTCCGCTTCAACTTGGCAAGCTTGCGTATTTTCGCCTCACTTCTCTGAGTAAAGCGAGGGTTAGTAATCTCCTGAAACTCCGCCCCATCAAACAAAGTCAGGGCGGTCTCTGTACCCAAGTCATAGGCAACTATAGATTCGTACTGCAAATCCGACTGTGAACCAAACTTAGGTTCAGGTATCGCCACCTCGACCGTGAACGAGGCAAACCACTGCCGCCGGGACGGCTTGTAGACAAGGGTCAGCGTTGTTGGCACGCCCCAATGCTTGGCTTGACCACGCATTTTCAGGGTCATGCCCAAGTCATTGAGTGTGACCGTGCCATGCTTTCCCGTGCTGTTGACCTTCCACCCCGACCGGGCAGGATACGTCCAGCCCGAATACCGGCGAATGGACTTGAACCTTGGCTTCCTGTTCAGTCCTTGGAAAAACCGTTGGTAAGCCACATCGACTCGCTTGACGGTGGCTTGCAGGGCTTGGGAGTTCAGTTGAGCAAACTCCGGCCACACCTGCTTGAACTCAGGCAGCAGATTCTGTTGCTCCAAGTAGCTAACCGTCCTGCGGTTGCGTTTGTATTCATACTCCCGATGAGCGATGCAGGCGTTGTACAAGTAGCAGTGGAGACGACGAGCAGACAACAAAACCTTTTGTTGTGCTTTGTTTGGATACAGTCGAAATGTCTGCCTTCTTGTTACCACTGCCCTTTTACCTAGCTCTCGCCCTTCAGTCGATTATTAGTATATCAAATTTTTGCGGTTAGGAGAAATTGCCATGACCCAACTAACTTAGGAGCGGTGCTCATGTCGTTTTCAGGATTTACCTGCACATTGTGTTTGTGACCAAGTACAGGCGCAAAGTTTTGACTGAAGCGATGTTAGAGGCGATGAAACCTGTTTTGGAATGGGTACTATCTGCAAACCGATGTTTTCTAACCTGAATTTCAAGAGGAACCGGATCATGTACATTTGCTGATTGACTTGCATCCCGATAACAATATTTCCCATCTAGTTTCGTCTCTAAAGTCAGCATCAAGCCGAATACTGAGGCAGCAATTCAAAGCAGAAATAGACAAGGTGTACTGGGGTAAAGCCAAGCTTTGGCATGATTCCAAGTGCATTATTTCCTGTGGCGGCGCACCGTTGGAAACAATAAAATCCTGTATCTAAAATCAGTCGGGCGGTGCTATCTATCCCCACCCTGTAGAGGGTGGGGAATTCCGCACGTTTTGTTAACCTTTCCCCAGGAAATAGCGGCGGCTGATCCCTTGGGCCAACAAGACGAACAACACCAGGGATCCCTGAATCACACCGGCCAAAGAAGACTCCAATTGCAAAGAGAGAGGCAGTTGCAAGCTGCCGATGTTAAGACTGCTGAAGAAAAAGGCAATCGGCAAAATCAGCAGGGGGTTAAAGCCTGCCAGCATCACCACCAACAAGGCCAGAAAGCCCAAATTGCTGGAGATATTGGGGATGAGGCGATGGAACAGAGCCAACACCTGCAAGGCGCCCGCCAGCCCTGCTAAGCCCCCACAGCAGGCAAATGCCATGAGCAACCTGCGGGTAGCCGGGATCCCCAGCCGGAAAGCAGCTACAGGGTTTTTCCCCACCGCCCGCAACTGCAGGCCAAAGCGGGTGTTGCGCACCACCAGCACTGTCAGGGCCAAAGCCAACAGGGCCAGCAGCAACGCCACCGGACTGGCCTCTGACCGCCCCCAGGTGGGCAGCCACAAACGGGGATCCAACACTTCCGTCCCGCTCATGGAAGCCACCCCCGGCCTTTTCCAAGGGCCGAAGATCAGGTAGAGCACCCAACCTTGGGCAACAAAATTCAGCCCCAGACCGGCGAAGATCTCGTTGACCCGCCCCCACACATTCAGGATCCCAGCCAACAGGCCCCAGCCCGCCCCGCCCAGGATCCCGGCCAAAAGCGCCAAGGTAATGACCAGTGGCGGCGGCAACCATCCCGCTTCCAGACGCACCAGAAACGTGGCCGCAATTGCCCCGACCACCATTTGCCCTTCGATGCCCAAGTTGTAGAGACCGGCAACAAACGTAAACACCAGCCCACAGCAGCAGAGGACAAGGGGAGCCAGCGTTGCCAAAACCCGGCCAAACTGAGCTTCAGTGCCGAAGGCCCCCTGCCACATGCTGGCCGC
This sequence comes from Thermostichus sp. MS-CIW-37, assembly GCF_054060065.1. NCBI lineage: Bacteria > Bacillati > Cyanobacteriota > Cyanophyceae > Thermostichales > Thermostichaceae > Thermostichus > Thermostichus sp. MS-CIW-37. The sequence continues at coordinate 36,603 of NZ_JBSSCV010000002.1, forward strand.
CACCTGGAGAGGGGAAGCCCCCGCCAGCAGGATCACCCCCGCCACAAATAGCAGCGCTGCCAGCCAAGCCAATCCCTGGATTACCCAGGTACGCTCTAGAGACACCCACGACCGGCCCGATTCCGCTATTCCCGCCATGCTTTAACACTTCCTAGGATTCTTAAACTTAAGATTTTTAAACTCAAAGAGGCTCCCCGCTGCCCTGCTCCGAAAGGGGATCCAAACGGCGCACCAGTTGCCAGCCCTCCACCGCCGCCAGAGGTTGTAACCCCAAATCCCGGATCTCCACCTTTTCTGCCTGCACCGGAGATACCCAAAGGTAGTCTCCATGCTCCCCTCGTCGCAGAGCCTGATCATCCACCCATCTCCCCGGATTAGGGGTATAAAAAGCGATGGCCTGAGCCTGACAGACATCCGGCAAGCCGCTGCGGCCAATATCCACCACCGTCTCCCCAGCCTCTGTCGAGGACTCCGTCCGAATAGCGCGAACGGACGGGGGCAGCATTTGGTTCCAATCCATTTGGGCAAAAGCAGGGCTGAAATTGCCAAAATCAGGCCGCAAGACGATGGTGATCATGGCGAGGATCCCGGCCAACAAGAGGGTTCCCACCCACAGCTCGCCGGCGCAGCGCAACACCCGCCACCAACTGCAGATCCCTGGCAGCAAGAGGTACAAAACACCCATCACCACCAGCGGCCAAGCATGAGGCTGTAGGAGCTCCAGACCGTCTACACCTAGCCGGACGGCCACCCCCAAACCCAACAGCAGCAGCCCCACCGCTGCCAGGCCCCAAGAGATCACCTGAGCCAGACGGGGCTTTAAGTGCAAGGACTCCGTCCCGCTAACGCGATCCGCACCGCTGACGCGACCCCGCATAGCCAACGCTTGATCCAAGGCTACCCCGGCCAAGAGAGCCAGCCAAGGGTAAAGCTGCACGGTGTAGTAGGGGGTTTTGGTGGGATAAAGCTGCAACAACAACAGCAGCAGCAGGGGGAAAGACCAGATCAGCAGCGTGGATCCCGGCTGCTGGCGCACCAGGAGAAAGCCACCCACCAAAGCCAAAACCGTCCACGGGAAGCCATGAACGGGAATGTGCCAAAGGTAGTACCAGCCGGTGGCATCCGCATGGAAGGGCTCTTGCCCCAGATCCCACACCTTCCCCACCAGGGTGGTCAGCACCTGTGGGCCATACACCTGCATGGCTGGACCTAGCCAGAGGCCAAAAATCCCCAAGCCCAGCCCAAGCGCCAGCCAAAATGGGGCGGATCCCATCCAGCGGCGCCGTTGCTGCACGAGATAGGGGATCAAAGCCGCCCCCGGCAGCAGGATCATGGCACTTTTCATCAGCAGGCCCAGCCCGAAGGCCACTCCGGTTAGCCAAAACCAAACCCTGTGGCCGCGGATACCGTTGACCAGCCCCAGGATCCCCAGCAGCTCCAGAAAGGTCAAGGGCACATCCTGCCCCACCAGCCGCCCCTGCTGCACCCAGAGGTAGCACAGGGGCAAAACCGCCATCCCCAAAAAGGCCGCCCGCATCGGCAAAAAAAACCACCCAATCCAACCCACCAGGGGAATGGAGAGCAAAGCAGCGAGGATCCCTGGCAGCCGCGCTGCCCACTCGTTTACCCCGTACAGGGCAAAACTGAGGGCCACGCTCCAGGTGAGCAGAGGGGGTTTCTCGAAAAAGGGCTCTCCCAAAAAAGTGGGCCCCAGCCAATCCCCTCTCCGCAGCAGCTCGCGGGCCATCTGGGCGTAAAAGCTCTCGTCGCAGCCGGCCAAACTGGGATCCGCCCCCGAGAGCACAAACAGGGGCACCGCCAAGCCCATCATTAGCAGGCTGAGGCCCCAAAAGGGCAGCAGATGAGGATTGCGGCGAAACCGGACAAAGGAGCTGGATCCCGGCAGGGATCTGCGGCTAGGAGAACTGCCCAGACGGTTGGGGTTGCCGAAAGGACGCATGGGACTCCGTCCCGCTAACGCGATGGGACAAGTCAGCAAGGGGCGGCTCTAACCAGACTAGACAAGGACTCCGTCCCGCTTACGCGATCGGCAGAATTTTTTAGGGAAGCTCCAGAGATCCAGAGGAGCTCTAAGGACTCCGTCCCGCTTACGCGATCAGCTTATCTGCCGGCAAGGTTAAGCCCTGAAACCAGCTAAAAAACTGCAAGGACTCCGTCCCGCTTACGCGTTCGCGTTAGCGTCGCGTAGCGACAAAGGACTCCGTCCCGCTTACGCGATCGGCATAGGGCCAAAGAGCGGGCTCCAAGTAGTAGAAGTTCTCCCCCCGGTCGGTAAACTCCCAAAACTCTGCAGCCGTAGAGAGCAGCTCTTGGTGGATGCTCTGCAGGCGCGCCAGGGGCTCGTGCTGCATATCCTGATAGAAAGGACTCCGTCCCGCTTACGCGATCAGCCTGGCCCAGTCCTCCCGGCCACGACTGAGGAAAAAGGACTCCGTCCCGCTGACGCGAAAGGCTGCCAAGCGGACTTGGGTTTTGCGGATCCCACGCAGGGTGGTTTCCTGTTGCTCGCTTAAGGACTCCGTCCCGCTGACGCGTTCGCGTTAGCGTCGCGTAGCGACAAAGGACTCCGTCCCGCTGACGCGAACGGCAAACAAGGCTTGATACTGCCGCAGTATCTTCAGCTCCAGCCAGGATCCCTCTGCCTCAATCTGGCTCAAGAGTCCCTTATCCACCGAAGCAAAGTCTGGATCCCGCCGCAGAGCCGGGGTAAAGAGAAACCAGGCAGGGGGCAGTTGTGCTTTGTGAGCAGCATAGAAGACCCACAGAGACTTCAAGCTGTCCAAGGCTTCCAGGAGAATGCTCCCCTCCTGCTGACGGAGAGCACTGGTGGCGATGCTTTTGATTTCATCCAGAGCCGAGAGGCAGCGCTGATGAGCTGGCGAGCATTCGCCCATTGGAGAGTGCTGCTCTGTTGCTATGCCTACGGCACCCTGTATTCCTGCGCATCGCTGTTGCTGCACAACGTTGTCGTGACGAGGCCGCAGTTGCAGTGAACAACGGGAGAAATAGCCCCTCTTGGATCCGGAGTCCGATCCTGATCTCCTGGAAGCAAGGGATCCCAGGATGGCCTGCCGCACTTGCTGCTCAATGCGATGGATAATCGAAGCCGGCTGCAAAAAGTGAAACACGAAGCGAAAGTAGGGGATCAGCATCAAAAACGAAGCTGTGCCCAGCAGCAGATTCAGACCGATGAGCAGCCCCAGACGTTGTTGCTCCACACCGCCGACGCGAACGTAAAGGCTCAGGGCTGCCGAACTCCACAAACTGACCACATTGGCCAGAATCAGGAAAAAGAAGAGGTAGAAATTGACTTTCTCGCGCAAAAACAGCTCCGTGACCTTGGGGGTGAAGCGATCCGCGCTCAACTGCACCACAATGGCCACCACCGAGAGGGTAAAGCCCAGCACCCCCGACAACACCTGAGCCAAGGTGGTTACAAATTCCTGCAAAGCTTCTGTATCCTGCGTGGATCCCGCCCGAACCAGGTTCAACCCGCTCTGGATCCAGCGGTGCCCACCCCAAGCCCAAAGCAAACCTGCCCCCACCACTGCAGCACTCCAGGGTAGAAAGCGGGGGCGACGCCCAACAAAGCCTGGATCTGTGTGTCTCTCTTTCACAATGGCCCTTCTCAGAGAGGGGGTGCCTCAATACTCGCTTAGAAGAGCTTCCACAAACTCGTAGCTGGAAAAAGGCCGCAGATCTTCTAGCCCCTCGCCGGCGCCGATAAAGCGGATGGGCAGGTTCATCTGCTGCGTAATGGCCAGGGCAATCCCCCCCTTGGCGGTGCTATCCAGCTTAGTCAGGATCACACCGCTCAACTTGGCAGCCTCGGCAAACACCTCGGCTTGGCGCAACCCGTTTTGCCCTTGGGTGGCATCCAGCACCAGAAGGCTTTCTACCTTGGCTTCGGGAGCTTTTTTGTCAACGATGCGGCGGATCTTGGCCAGCTCGTCCATCAGGTTTTTCTTGTTTTGCAGACGGCCTGCCGTGTCCACCAACAGCAGCTCTGTGCCCCTGGCCTTGGCGGCTGTGATGGCGTCAAAAACCACCGCTGCCGGATCGGCATTGGGAGAGGGATTGGCGATTACCTCTACCCCTGCTCGCTCTGCCCAAACCTTGAGCTGCTCCACAGCAGCAGCCCGAAACGTATCAGCAGCAGCAATCAGACAGCGGTACCCAGACTCGCGGGCAACATGGGCAATTTTGCCAATGGTGGTGGTCTTGCCCGCCCCATTCACCCCGACAATCAACCAAATGTTGAGCGTGTCCCGTTGCGGCGCAAAGGTGGGATCCCCCACCGTCAACATCTGCCGCATCTGCTGCTTGAGGTATTTGACGGCCTCCTCTGGGGGCACCACCTCCTCTCGCATACGCTTTTGTAGGGCTTGGATGATCTGCTCGGTGGCGTCGATCCCCACATCGGCCTGCAGCAACAGGGCCTCAATTTCTTCCACAGCCTTCTGATCCAGAGGGCCGCGGCCTACCAGGGCTTTCAACTGGTTGATCAGGTTAAGGCGGGTTTTGCCCAAGCCTCGCCGCAGCTTTTGCAGCCAGGAGATTTCCTCAACGGAAATCTCTTCCGGTTTGCGCCCTTGGGCCGCCAGGATCTCGGCTGACCAGCGGAAGCCCTCATCGAAGACCAGCTCTTCCGGCCCCGTCTCTGGAGAGGGAGCAACGGCTGGAGTCACCGGCTCGGGTTTGGGCTCATCCACGGCGCTGGCTTGCAGGGCTTGGAGACGCTCAGCAGCACGGGGAGCCAGATCGAAAAACGAGGGAGCTGCCGCCGGCTGCACAGGGGGCGATTCTGGAGATGCTGGTTCTTGTGTTGGAGTGGAGGACTGGACGGGTTCACGGGGTTCTGCTTGGGCAAGTGGGCCGGAGTCCTCAGTCGAGGCCGGTGGCTGCAGCTGGACGGATTCTGCAGGGATCCCTTCCGCTGGCGCAGGTGGGACAGAGTCCTGGGTTGCCGGTGGGGCTTGGGCAGCAGCACGGGCCTTCAGGTTGGCATAGGCGGCTTTGGCGAAGGCCAAATAGTCTTCCGGGGAGATCTCCGCCGGTTCCGGGGCCGGTGGCGAAGGCTCTGCTTCACCAGAAGAGTCGGTAGAGTCGGTATAGCGGCGGCGAAACCAATCGAAGGCCATAATCCCATCTCCAGCCTGGCTGATCTTTATCCAGTTTGACAGAGCAGCTCTCCTGCTAGAGCGCAGCCCTGGGGAGCTCATCCCTGCTCAATGGGGATCCCCGTTAGCGGGACAAAGTCCTTTCCAGCGTCTCCACCCGCACAAACCCAATCACCTGCAATTGGTCAGGCTCTATCTCCAGGCTGAGCACCCGCACCAGAATCCCGCTCTCTTCCAGCTCTTGCAGGTCAAACACCTCATTGAGCCCGCCCAAAAACGCTGCTGAGATCTCATCAGGAACCCGTACAGAACCGATCACAAACTCCGGATTCTCCAGCTTTAGGCTGCGCCCTTCCTCCATGCGGATTCCAGCGTTGAACACCACCTCCACTGCTCGCGTTGGCTGGACGGAGTCCTTCTGCTCGGTACCGCCGTCTTCCTCCACCAAAAGGGCAGAGAGCTGAATGCGGTTGGGATCCAAAAACTCGACGCGGGGCTGACGCAGATCGAAACGGCGAGCTTCCCTTCCCGCTCCCCCAAAAGGCAGATCGGCCCGGAGATCCTGAAACTGGCGGAGCACCTCTGGCATGTTGAGGGCAGCATTCAAGTCCTCTTCTCGCACCACCACCCGCACCGCAGCTTGCAGAGGTCGCGTCAGGCGCAAGGGAGCCCCCTGGAAAAAAGAGGGGTCAATTGCCACCGGATCGGTTTCCAGCTCCAGAAGCTCGATGCGGGGAAAGGGCGCTCGATAGAGCCCGCGACCGGCGATCAGCAGGCGATCCGCTTGGCCATTCAGCAGCCGGTAATTGGGCTGGCTTTGGATGCGCACCTCCAAAACCTCTGCCCGATCCAACTGATCCAACAGAAGCTGCCGCGCCGTCTGATCCGCCAGATAGCTCGCTCCTCCTCCCAAGCCCGCCAACAGCCCCAAGAGAACTGCCAGGATCTCCATGATCACTGCCCTGCTGTGCCCTAACCTAGGTTAGCAAGGGGATCCCTGGCCCACCTTGGGGATCCGGGCTAGCGCATCACCTTGAGGGGGCTGGCCTCAATGGGGCGATTGCCCATAAAGGTTTTGGCAATTTTCAGGCCATCAGCCATTATCGGGCGATTGAGCGTGGGATCATGAATGAATTTGGCCCCAGAGGCAACCGTTGGGCGTCCCTCGCCCCAGGTGTCCACGACTTTGAGAGTTGCAGCAGTAACTGGACGTCCGTCGGCATAGTAATCCACCACTTTCAGGGTCGAAGCCCCAACCGGACGGTGGTCAATCTCAATTTCGCTGAACTTGACAGGGCTGGGAAACACCGGTGGGCCGGATTTCTCCTCCAGCAGTACCGGCATCTGAGCAGCCCCGGAGGCTCCATCAGCAGGCAGGGGAGCCAGGTTTAGAGCATTACCCGTTTGCGTTGGCGGAAGAGCGTCCTTTCCCATAGAAGAAGCCTCTTGCTCTGGAAGCGTGCCGGAATGACCATTTGGAACGGCCATAAGAAACTCCTGAGTTGGTAGAGATAATAGAGATAATGAACAAAACAGGACGGGAAAGGGCAGGAAGCTAGATCCCAGTGGAGCGCTGCAGAAGAGGGATATCCTTGGCAAGGCTAAAGGTTGGCCTCCCCAAGTTCAAATGAGTGAGACTGAATCTCGAATCTAAAAATATTCTAAACCAAAGTTTGGCATGGGATCCGCCGGCTGTGACCCAACGGTTCCTGAGACGATGCCGGCCAGTCGCGTTAGCGTTGCGCAGCTATGACGTCCTCTTCGCTTCAGCCACTCCCTGGCAAAATCCAAAGCGGACGGTACACTAGTGAGTTAGCAAAGTCTATGGCAGGGATCCCCTATTCCTATTGGCGCTGGGCAAGGTGGGCTACACCGGCTCTGTGGGCGTTGCTGCTTTGGTCTGCTCCTGCGGCTTGGGCTTCTGCCCCGGATGCGCCCCCATTTGACTTGGGTGTCGTCCGCTCCCGTTCTTTGCCGTGGAGACATCCTCTCCTTGTTCCCGAGCAGAAGGATCCCATCCCAGCCACTCGCGTTAGCGGGACGGAGTCCTGGGTTGAGGTCGAGGTGACAGAGCATCCCTTTCTGGAGTTCACCCTTGAAGAAAGCAACGCAGCTATTGCCCTATTCGGCTGTGATTGCCCGGCCCACCTCAACCAGTTGCGGAGACTGCGTGGCCTGCCTTTGCTGTGAAGCATAGCTCCACCAGTAGCCATCCCCGACCAAGAAACACAGGAAGTCATCAAGGCCAAAGATTGGGAGCGAGAGCCATTTCAGCCGGCCTTGGGCAGAAGGGATCCCTCTGGGCCGAGTTAGGGCAGGACAGGGAGTAGCGGCAGGATCTCAATCTCGGTGCGTTGGGTTTGTTCGGGGGATCCGGAGGGCCAAATGGAGCCGCCGGAGCCGTGGAGTGGAACGGTCTGACCGGCTGGGCTGACCATGCCGTGCTGAATGATGAGCTGGTTGAGGCGGGCAATGCGCTCCGAGACGGGGGGATGGGTGCGCAGGAACTCTGGCACAGATCCGCGGGATTGCAACTTGGCCAAAAATTGCGGCATGCCCTGCGGGTCAAACCCGGCGCGATAGGCTGCCCCCAGACCTTTTTCATCGGCGATAAACTCGTTTTCACGGCTCTGCGGGCGCCGTACTCCCAATTCCAGGGCCAGAGCGGCCAGGGTACTATCGTTGAGCCCCAACAATTGAGCCCCAAACTGGGCAGTGGCAGCCTGCTGCAGTTGTTGCAGGCCGTGGCGTTCGCCGATGTGGGCCACCTCGTGGGCCAGCACGGCGGCAATCTGGTCGTCGTTGTCGGCGGCTGCGAGGGCACCAGTGGTGATGTAGACAAAGCCTCCCAGTGTGGCAAAGGCGTTGATGTCGGGATCTTCCACCACTTGAAAGGTGTAGGGCAGATGGGGCCGTTCGCTGTGGGCGGCCACCCGTTGGCCAATGCGGTTCACCCGCTCGACCCAGTAGGGATCCGAACTGAGGCGAAGTTGTCCCCGCGCTTTCAGTTGTCGATCGATCTGGCGGCCTAAGCTCACCTCTTGGGCATCGTTCAACTGGCTCACCTGCAGCCACTGAAGGCCATGAATCAGCAAACGGCCCAGATCTTGGGCATGGGCAGGGGATCCCATCCCAGATGCCGCAAGAATGCTGAGTAGGGCAATGGCGACCGGTCTCACCGCGCGAGAACTCCACCCCTTGGAGAGGAGAGGATCCTGTCCTGCTGGCGCGAGCAGCCTGAGGGTGTGGCGAGGTTTCAACATCAGGAATTGGCTCCATCAAGTACCCTCAAGTTAGCGATCCCGAAGCAAGATTGTCCTGCCACCCAAGCGAAACCGCTTTGCTATCAAGGGCAACCGCCGAGAGAGTTTCCCCTGGCTTGGGGGAATGGAATAGGATAGGGCTCTATATTCAGGCAGACGTTTAAGGGCGGTCATGACGGGATCCCCTACATGGAACCCTGAAATCTCCCCATCTCCAGACTCCTGGGCCACGGGCAGCGTTTACTTTCGGTCGGATGCACAAGGGATTCATCTGCACTTGCCCAGCACCTTGCCTTGGGAGGAGCTTTGGGAAAACCTGGTTTGGCAGTTGCGCAGCCGCAAACCCTACTGGGCCGGGGTCGCTCCCCTCACCCTCTGGAGCCAGCAGCGAGAGCTGGACATGCCCACCCTACAACTTCTTGCTGCCCTATTGTCTCAGCATGGAATGCAACTGTGGCGCGTTCAAACTCGATCCCGCTCGACAGCGATTGCAGCAGCGACGTTGGGGTATTCTGTGGAGCAATCTTCCCTTTTGGAGGCAGTTCCCCCTGCTCCCCCAGACACCACACCTCTGTACCTACGTTCGACAGTGCGCTCTGGCATGTCCGTGCGTCACAGAGGATCCGTATTCCTGTTGGGGGATCTCAACCCCGGCGGCGAGATCGTTGCCGGAGGAGATATTTGGGTTTGGGGACGCTTGCGCGGCTTGGTTCACGCGGGGGCCGACGGCGACAAGGGAGCTGTAATTTTGGCTTTGCAGTTGGAGCCCACTCAGTTGCGCATTGCCGATCAAGTGGCCCGTCCGCCAGAAGGTGGATCCCTGCCCAACACCCCTGAAGTGGTTTACCTACAGGAAGATGTCATCTGCATCGCCAGCCTTCAAGATTTTCTGCGGAGAGGAGTATGAGCCGAGTCATCGTCATGACCTCTGGTAAAGGTGGAGTCGGCAAAACCACCGTGACGGCCAACCTGGGCACTGCCTTGGCGCGCTTGGGTCGCTCGGTGGTGGTGGTGGATGCAGACTTTGGCCTGCGCAACCTGGATTTGCTGCTGGGGCTGGAGAATCGGGTGGTGTACACAGCCCTAGAGGTGATCGCCGGGGAATGTCGCCTCGAGCAAGCTTTGGTGAAAGACAAGCGCACCCCCAATCTCTCGCTGTTGCCGGCAGCCCAAACCCGCAACAAAACGGCGGTGAATCCGGATCAGATGCGCCAGTTAATCGAGAAGCTGGCCAGCAGCCATGACTATGTGCTGATCGATTGTCCGGCAGGGATCGAACAAGGGTTTCGCAATGCCATTGCCGGGGCCAACGAGGCCATCATCATCACCACCCCAGAAGTGGCAGCGGTGCGGGATGCAGATCGCGTGGTGGGCTTGTTGGAAGCCGCCCAGATTTCATCGACTCAGCTCATTGTCAACCGCCTGCGCCCGGACATGGTGGCAGCCGGCCAGATGATGTCGGTGGAAGATGTGGTCGAGGTGCTGGCCATCCCCTTGGTGGGTATTATTCCAGAAGACCGCGAGGTGATCGTCTCCACCAACAAAGGGGAGCCCCTGGTTCTCTCCGCCAATCCAACTCTGGCTGCTCAGGCCATCCAGCGCATTGCCCGACGGCTGGAAGGGGAAACAGTGGACTTCCCCAAGATGGCCAGTTTGGGCGAGTCCTTTTGGGAGCGGGCCAAACGGTTTTTAAACCAAAAGGTGCTCTGACAACTGTTTTGTCGTTTTTCCCCAATTTATCCAGATTGGAATGGCAATTTTGACCTGTTCACACCTGAGTAACAAAGCTAACAAAACCTATGCTCCTCGATTTTTTGGATCAGCTTTTTTCTCGGCACTCCGGCAACAGCCGCCAGCAAGCCAAGCAACGGTTGAAGCTGATCTTGGCCCATGACCGCGCTGACCTCACCCCGGCGGCGCTGGAATCAATGCGCCTGGAGATTTTGGGGGTGGTGTCCCGCTATGTGGAGCTGGATTCAGAAGGGATGCAGTTTCACTTGGCCACGGAAGGGGGAACGACTGCTCTTATTGCCAATCTGCCCATCCGTCGCGTTAAGCCCTTAGAGACGGGTCTCAGCCACCCGGAAGGCGAGAAAGCCTAGAAGGGGAGATTTTTGGCAGCATGTCGATTTGCTTTCAATTCCCAACAGAGCTGCCCAACGCCAGAGTGGTCGTCAAGCCCGCTCTGTGATACGTTGAGGTAAGTCGTGTGTACTGTAGAAAGAGTGGAGCTGGGTGTAGCTTTTGCAACTTTATGGAGCCAGCACACAGAGGTTAACTAGATGTTAACTCTGCATGTTCGAGCTCATGAACTGCTGACGTGATGGGCAGAGCCCCCTTGACGATTGGAGACTTTCCAGCAGTTTGTATTGGCGTTAGCGTTGCGGAGCAACAACGACGTTAACGATGGCAGCGACGAGATTGTTAGCGTTCAGTAGCTGGAAAGGTAAGGGCTCCGTCCCGCTATTGCGTTCGGTTAAGCCTCAATATGCAAGATTCATTTGAGCTGACGATCCTGTTTACGCTAGCCCTGGTGGCTGGGATCGCTGCTCAGGTGCTGGCCAATTTTGTCAAAGTGCCCAGCATTGTATTCCTGCTGCTGTTTGGCCTGTTGCTGGGGCCAGATGGTTTGGGCTGGGTTCATCCCCAAGTCATGGGATCCGGGCTGGAAGCGCTGGTGTCGTTGGCGGTGGCTCTGATCTTGTTTGAGGGGGGACTGAACCTGCGGCTGCAACGTCTCAATCCGGTATCGGATAGCCTGCGCAATTTGGTTTTGTTGGGATCCCTGCTGACCCTGGTGGGGGGAGCGGCAGCAGCTCACTATCTGGGGGAGTTTCCCTGGCGGCTGGCTTTTTTGTTTGGATCCCTGGTGGTGGTAACAGGGCCGACGGTGATCAACCCCATCTTGAAGCGGGTACGGGTCGATCCGGCAGTCAGCACGCTCCTGGAAGGAGAAGGGGTGCTCATCGATCCCATCGGGGCCATTCTGGCAGTGGTGGTGCTGCAGGTGGTGCTCTCCGGCCATCCCAGTTTTCTCATGGCCTTGGAACAGTTGTCCAGCCGTCTGGCCATCGGGTCGGCGGTGGGAGCGCTGGGGGGCTGGCTGATGGGATCCTTCCTGCTTTGGTCGCGGCAGTTTTTAACCGAGGAGCTGCGCAACTCGGTGGTGCTGGCGGGGGCCCTGGGGGTGTTTGCCTTGGCCCAGTCGCTGCGATCGGAGGCGGGGCTGATGGCGGTGGTGATGGCGGGCCTGGTGGTGCGGCAGAAGGCGGCCATTGCCGAGCGGGGTGTGCGGCAGTTTCACGGCCAGTTGGTAGTGTTGGCCATCTCTGTGATCTTTATCCTGCTGACTGCCACGCTCTCCCTCAAGGCGGTGTTTGCCCTAGGCTGGGGATCCCTGGCCACAGTGCTGTGCTTGATGCTGGTCATCCGTCCCTTGAGTGTGTGGCTGTGTACCTGGCGCAGCGACCTGAATTGGCGGCAGAAGCTGTTTGTGGCTTGGCTGGCTCCTCGGGGCATTGTGGCGGCTTCGGTGGCCTCCTTGTTTGCCATTCTGCTGACAGAACGGGGCATTACCGGGGGAGATGCCCTCAAGGCGCTGGTGTTTTTGACCATCTCGGTGACGGTGACGGTACAGGGGTTGACGGCAGCCTGGGTGGCCCGCTGGCTGGGTCTGGATCAGGGCAGTTCCACCATAATCATCGGCGATCATCCCCTCACCAACCAATTGGCCCAGTTGATGCGCTCGCTCAACCAGACGGTCGAGGTGATCCCGTTGGTTTCTGGGGCTTCCAAAAATGGGTATAGCAGCTACAAAGCTCCCCACCCAACAGACGGTAAGGACTCCATCCCGCCATCCCGTAGGTCCTCCACATCCTTGTCAGGAACGCCGAAGCGTCGTCCAGCAGATGGCTTGCCCCCACAACTTCATTCCTCTGACGGCAACGGCACCCACAAGTCTGCCCCAAGCCAGGAAGTCGGCAAGCCAGAAGCCATCCCCGGATCCCTGCAGGAAGCTGTACTGAACGAGTCTGCTTTGTTGAAGGCCGATATCGACCATGCGGAAACTCTGTTGATCCTGACTCTGGATCCGCAGGTGAACTGGGCCATTGCCGAGTTGATGGTGAAACTCTCGGTTTCGGCCACCATCTGGACGGTGTTGCTGCCGGATATGCCCATCTCAGAAGGGATCCGCACCTTGCAGCCTTCCTTCCCCCAACTGCAGCGCTGGGCCGGCTATCTGGAGGCCAACCGGGCTGAGCTGCGCTCGATCACCCTACCCACGTTGGCAGACCTGGGCCTGCCTCTCCCTTTATCGCTACGTGACGCTTCTGCGAATGCGGCCTCAACCCTGCCGGAGGCAGTGCGGAGCAATAAAGCTGATGTCTTGACGGCTCAAGAGTCGTTCCCGACAGCGGTGCGGAGCGCTTTTTCAGCACCAGCGCTGCCCAATCCCTTCCTGGCCCAGATGGGACTGGAGGATCCCACCCTTGAACGGCTGCGGGATCAGTTTGCCTATCGAATCAAAGCCGATCTATGCCTGCCCTTGTTGTTGGTGCGCCCGCAGCGGCTGAGGAGCGGCTCATCTCGACCGGGTCGGCTCTTCTACCTGCCTGAGCCAGACATTTGGCGACGCGGGGATCGCATCTACTACCTGGAGCGCGTTTCCAGCCCTGTGGATGCCGGTGCTCTCTCCGCCAAAGAGTCTGATTCCCAAGAATGGGATCCGTCGGCAGCCGTTCGCGTTCGCGACAGCGGTGCGGAGCACAACAGTGGGATAGAGTCTTTGGTGCTGCCCCAGTATGTTGAGGGCGTCAAGCTCCACTTTGATCTCTAGCCAGCCAGCGGCCACTGGGGATGAGGGAACACCCCTGCACCTGCTCAGGCCGACCCAGATAAACCCAAGCAAAGGTGCCGCTATCCAACTGCACCCACTGCCGTTCGTACACCCGCGGGTGGTCTTCCAGTTCGTCCAAGCGGGCCAATAGACTCAAGGGGATGCGGTAGCACTCGCCGTAGAGCCGGTTTCGGCCACGAACTGCCATCGGGTAGGGGCCGAGACTGTAAAGATCAATGTGGTTGAGGCTGTCTGTCCCCAAAAATTCTGCCCCCTGCAGCAAGCTGTGGTATTGGCCGCCCCGCAGCAGGGATCCGTAGACAAAAACCACTGTGGTCGGTTGCATAGCGTTGCGGAGTAATACAGCTGCTTCACAGTGCCTTGAAAATTAGGGAGATTGCGTCCATTTTTGGCCAATGCGCGGCTCCGACCCGGCCAGTAGGCGCTCGATGTTGCGCCGATGAGCACCGATCACATACACCCCGCCCGCCAGCGCAAACAACAAATAGGGCAAAGGCTGAGCCGTTGCCCACATCATCACCGGAGCCGCAACTGCCGCCAGCAGGGAGCTGAAGGAAACGATGCGGGTGAGGGCGAGCCCCAGCAGCCAGACGCCGAAAGTTGTCAGGGCTACTGGCCAAGCCATAGCCAACAAGATCCCCAGGCTGGTGGCCACCGATTTGCCCCCCCTGAAGCCCAGCCAGCAGGAACGGCTATGGCCGATCACTGCGAACAATGCCGCCAAAACCACCCACCACGCGGATCCCAAGGCCGATCCCAGGGCAACTGCTGCTGCCCCCTTGGCAGCATCCACCAGCAACACCAGCAGGGCGGGCCCCTTGCCCAACGTCCGCAACACATTGGTTGCTCCGGTAGAGCCGGATCCCTGTTGGCGAATATCGATGCCTCCCCACCAACGACCTACCCAGTAGCCGGTCGGGATGGATCCCAGGAGATAGCCCCCCAGCGCAGCGAGAAGAGCGGTAAGGAATGCAGGCATGGCAGGATCTTGAGCGCTCCTCCCTCACTTTGCCACAGGGTCTGGGCTGCAACTGGGATCTTGCCCCGTCCGGGAGCTTTTGGCTGCTCGCGGCCTCGTCTGCAACACCGTTACGTTCGCGCCAGCGGTGCGGAGCACTTTCCCCCTGCCGTGGGCCCCGAAGAGGCGGGACAGAGTTCTCTCCACCCAATATCGAGAGTCGCTAAATATCGAGAGTCGCTAAATATCGAGAGCCGCCAGATCCAAATGGGCACTGTGGGCCTCAATAAACTCCCGTCGGGGGCCAACGGCATCTCCCATCAAGATGGTGAAAATGCGATCCGCCTCCACCGCATCTTCGATGGTGATTTGTTTGAGGGTGCGCGTTGCCGGGTTCATGGTGGTCTCCCAAAGTTGTTCAGGCATCATTTCCCCCAGACCCTTGAACCGTTGGATGGTGTACTTGGCGTTGGCAGGCAGCCCCCGCAGGATTTGGTCTTTCTCGGCGTCGCTGTAGCAGTAGCGAACATTGTTGCGACCCCACTCGATTTTGTAGAGCGGCGGACAGGCGATGTAGACATAGCCCTGTTCCAGAAGCGCCTTTTGATAGCGGTAGAAAAAGGTCAGCAACAGGGTGCGAATGTGGCTGCCGTCCACGTCAGCATCGGTCATGAGGATGATGCGGTGGTAGCGCAGTTGGCTAGGATCAAATTCATCCCCTTTCACCCCCAAACCCAGCGCTGTGATCATGGCCTGAATTTCGGCGTTTTTGTAGATCTTGGCGGGATCTGCCTTTTCAATGTTGAGAATCTTGCCGCGCAGGGGCAACACCGCCTGAAACTGCCGATCCCGACCCTGTTTGGCGCTGCCGCCTGCAGAGTCGCCTTCCACCAAATACACCTCAGATTCCGCCGGGTCGCGGCAACTGCAATCGGCCAACTTCCCCGGCAGCGTGGAAGATTCCAGGGCAGATTTGCGCCGCACCAATTCCCTGGCCCGCCGGGCTGCCTCGGCAGCATTGAAGGACTGGATGGCCTTATCGACGATCCCCCTGGCCACGTTGGGGTTGAATTCCAAGTACTCCGTGAGCGCCTCGGAGACGAGGGTTTGCACAATGCCCCGCACCTCGGTGTTGCCCAACTTGGTTTTGGTTTGCCCCTCAAACTCGGGGTTGGGCACCTTGACCGAGACGATGGCCGTCAACCCCTCGCGCACATTTTCTCCGGCCAGGTTGCTGTCGGAGTCTTTCAGCTTGTTGAGCTTGCGGGCTTGACTGTTGATGGTGAGGGTAAGAGAGGTTTTCAAGCCCTCCAGGTGGGTACCCCCTTCGTTGGTGCGGATGTTGTTGGCAAAGCCGATCAAATTGTCGGTGTACACATCCGAGCACCACTGCAGCGCCACTTCCACCTCCACACCATCCCGCTCCCCTTGGATGTAGATGATGTCGGAGTGGATGGGCGTTTTTTCGTGGTTGATAAAGGCTACATATTCCCTGATGCCGCCTGCATATTGATAGGTTTCGCAGTGGGGCGGATCCCGCCGCAGATCGCTAAAGGTAATTTTCAAGCCGGCATTGAGGTAGGCCAATTCGCGAAAGCGGGCCGCCAGCAGGGCATAGTCGAACTCTCGCTCGGGAAAGATCAGCCCATCCGGCTTGAAGCGCACCTCTGTACCCCGTCGATTGGATCCCTTGGGCTGGGGTTCGGATTTCAGGGATCCCACCACCGCCCCGCGCTCGAACCGTTGAAAGTAAACCTTGCCCTCTCGCCAAACCGTCACCTCCACCCATTCGGAGAGGGCATTCACCACCGATACGCCCACGCCGTGCAGCCCGCCGGAGACCTTGTAGCCGCCACCGCCAAACTTGCCCCCCGCATGCAACACCGTCAGCACCGTAACCAGGGCCGACTGACCGGTTTTGGGGTGGATGTCCACCGGAATGCCACGGCCATTGTCCAAGACGGCTACCGAGCCGTCGGGATGCAGGCTGATCTGAATATCGTCGCAATAGCCGGCCAGGGCCTCATCAACGGAGTTGTCCACCACCTCGTACACCAAATGGTGCAACCCCTTCGGCCCGGTGGAGCCAATATACATGCCAGGCCGCTTGCGCACAGCCTCCAAGCCTTCCAAAACTTGGATCTGCTCTGCACCGTAGTTTTCCGTCATTCCCAACTCCAATTCCGAAGAAGGCTCCCGGCCAAGATCAACAGAAACCCAGAAAAATTGACCTTAAAGGCCTAGGATGAGCTTAGCATCAAAAAACTGCCCCTATAATAGCACAAAAGGCTAGAACGGCCACACAGGCGCTTCTGAGGGCCAAGTTCAGGATGGGATGCAGGTACGGAAGTCAGGCCGTCTTGTCGAACTCTAACCCAGAAAGCTCTCCACCAGCCCAGGCGGCGGCTGCACGTGCAGTGCGCCTTTTTCCAAATCCACGACGGGCACCAGGGCTTTCACAAAGGGGATCAACACCTGCCGGTGATCAGGGGTTGTTATCTCCAGCACATCCTGGCCGGCTGCCAAAATCCCCGAAACATGTCCCAGCAGCTCCCCCTGGCGATAGACGGTCAAGCCGATGAGATCGCGGTAGTGGTACTCTTCCGGCTGCAGGGGCAAGCGGTGGGAAGCCGGCACCAGCAGCCTAGCTCCTACCCAAGTCTCAGCCGCCGTTCGATCGGGGATCCCTTCCAGTCGCACCAAATAAAGACCCTTAGCCGGGAAAAACTGCCCCTCAATCAGGGAATGCAGCAGGGGCTCGGGATCCGTATCCCGCTGCAGCCAGCGCGGTCCGGGCTCTGTGAGGCGTTCTGGGAAATCCGACCAGCACCTAACCCGCAGCCAGCCCCGCAAGCCGTGGGCCGCCACCACCTGTCCCACCAGCAGCCAAGCCAGATCCTGGGCCATCATGGTCAGTCAACTCAGTCGAGCCGGGGAAAGTCCACTTCGGTTGGGAAAGCGGTCGGGGTGCGCAGCTTCTGAGAGGTCACTGTGCGAGAACCTTCCCCACCCTTAGCCACGTCCACCATGGAGAGCAGCCCTTGCAGGGTGCCAGGGATCGAATTGGGATCCATGAAGATCACCTTCGCGCTGGGACTGCTGCCCACCTTGAGGCCCATGTCAATATAATTTTGCGCCATCAGGTATTGCAGCGCATTGGCTGCCTCTGGGTTCTCCTGCAGCGTGGCGGCAATGGTTTTGATGGCTTCAGCCGTGCCTTCAGCCAGCAGCAGCCGCTCTCGCTTCTCCGCTTCTGCTCGCAATAGCTGTGCCTTGGCGGCCCCCGCAGCCTGGTTGATGCTGGCCTGCTGCTCCCCTTCTGATTTCAGAATAGCGGCCCGCTTTTCCCGCTCGGCAGCCATTTGTTTTTCCATCGAGTCTTGCACGGTTTTGGAGGGTTGAATGTCCCTGACTTCCACGCGGGTGATCTTGATCCCCCAGGGATCTGTGGCCTCGTCCAGCTCTGTCAAAAGGCGAGCGTTGATCTCGGCGCGGGAGGAAAAGGTTTGATCCAAATCCATACGGCCAATTTCTGCCCGCAGAGCCGTCAGCACCAGGTTAATCAAAGCCCGCTGCACGTCCTCGACCGCATAGCGGGCCTTGATCATGTCGGTGATGCGCCAGTAGACCACCGCATCGGCCATCAAAGAGACGTTGTCGCTGGTGATGCACTGCTGAGGAGGCACATCCAACACCTTCTCGCGGATGGTTTCCCGGAACACAATCCTATCGATGGGGGGAAGAATAAAGTGCAATCCTGGGGTCAACTTGCGGTGAAACCTGCCTAAACGCTCTACCAGTGCCTCATATCCCTGGCTGATGATTTTGACCGAGTTGAACAGGTAGCCAATAAAGATCAGGGCAATGGCCGCTAAGATACCTGGCATAGGGCTTTCCTCCTGATGGGGAGTTCAGTCCCCATTCTAGACGGTTGCTAGACGGTTGTTGGGACTGCTCCCTTCACTTGGATCACGCCTCAACAGAAATGTGGTGGACTCAGCAGGATAAGCAGTCCTCGGAACATATAGAGTTTCTTAAGATTTTTCAGGCCGCAGCCAACGACCTGAGATCACCCGGCAAAAAGCTCGTGAGGGGATCCCGTCCATGAAACTGAGCAGCAGGAATCTAGAAGTTGCTTTGAACAAAATCTATGACGTGATCGTGGCCGGAGGAGGAGCAGGGGGACTATCGGCGGCAATCTATCTGGCCCGTTACGGACTGAGTTGCCTGGTGGTGGAGAAGGGCAGAGGCCGATCTTTTTGGATGCAGGATTTGCGCAATTATCTGGGCTTGCCCCCGACCACTCCAGGGCGAGAGCTGTTGCGCCAGGGAACAGAGCATGCCCTCAGCTTGGGGGTAGATTACCTGCGCGGTTTTGTGGAAGATGCCACCGATGAGGGAGACCTTTTTGCAGTCAAGGTCAAGGTGGGAAAAATGAACAGCCTCTACCCCGTTTTTCGGAGCAAATATTTGATCGCGGCAACCGGCATTATGGATTACTTGCCCCAGTTGTCGGATATGCAGAATGTTTACGACTACGCGGGCTATTCACTGCATGTCTGTATGATCTGCGATGGCTACGAAATGCGGGATCAGAAGGCGGTGTTGATCGTCAATTCAGAAGATCGGATCAATACAGCTTTTGTCCTCAACTGGTTTACACCCTATATCTCGGTGTTGACCCACGGCCTCTGCTCGGTCGGCCCCGACATGCGCAAAAAACTGGCGGATCATGGCTACCCACTCTACGAAACTCCCATTCGTCGTTTTTGGGGAGAAAACCATCAATTGCAGGGTGTGGAGCTGGAAGATGGCACCTACATCGAAGCGACCACCGGCTTGGTGGCGATGGGAGCCAAATACCACAATGCTTATTTGAAAGGGATCCCCGGCTTGAAATGGCAAGGGGAAAACCTGCTAACCGACGAGTGGTGTCGCACTGCTCATCCGCGGCTGTTTGCACTGGGCAATTTGAAGCAGGGCCTGAACCAAGTGTCGATTGCGGTTGCCGATGGCACCCTAGCTGCCACAGCCATTTGGCGGGACATCCGACGGGCCTCACCTGCACGTAAATGGGAAGAGCGCCTGCTCTCGCCACCTGGGATCCCAGGGCCTTCCGGATCCTCACTAAATTGATGGGCTCTATCGAGCTTGGGTGGCTTCTGTCCTATGATTGGTTGCGAAGGATTAAGCCATTCCATGCACTCTCTGAAAGCGTTGAAAGCGTTGATATTTTGCCTAGCCTTCCTACTGGTTGGACTGATCTACTACTGCACGGTAGAGGCCCAGCCTCTTTTTGAGCTGAACCTGACGGCCACCTCGGAATACAACCTCATTCTCCCCATTGAAAGCATTCGGGTGGTGCGCGGCGCCAATCCCCAAGATTTGCTCATTTATCTATCAGCTCCTTCGGCAGCCTGGATCCATCAAGAAGAGGTGAACGGGCATTATGTGATCGACATCCCCTACGGAGTCATTACCCATACAACAACCGTCGAGGTCGCTTCGGATCTGCCCTATCGGCTGAGCTGGGGCAACCAAAATGAGCAGACGGGGCGACTGTTGATTACCCCTGCTCCCGCTCATGTGCAGGTGTTTCTGCAGCATGGCTGGATCCCGGATCCCGACTTTCTCGATCCGGCAGAAAATACTCAACCTTTGCAACTGCCTTTAGAAGAAGTGCTGGGGCCTTTACTGGAAGTGCCACCTCGTTCTGCCTTTCTGACCATTGATGATGGCCCCTGGCCTCAGTCTACCCCCCGACTTTTACAGGTTTTGGATGATCTTCAGATCCCGGCCACTTTCTTTGTTATTGGCACCCACGTTTCCCGATTTCCAGAATTGGCTCAATCGATTCAGGCCCATCACCACACCCTAGCCAATCATACTTTTACCCACGATTATCAACGTCTCTACGGAAGCAATGAGCTGTTTTATGCTGAGGTGGATCAGACAACCCAACTGCTCAAAGCGTTGAACTTAGATCCCCAACTGGTTGTTCGCCCACCGGGAGGTTTTCGCCTAGATTCTGCTTTGCGTCGCTCTCTGGAGCAGGCAGGATATCGAGTTCTTTACTGGAACATGAGCCCGGAAGATGCTTACGCGGGCCAAAGCGCAGCCCAACTTTTGGAGCGTGTTCGAGCTCAGTTGCCGGCGATCCAGGCTTCCGATCAGCCCCTGGTTTTGCTGCTCCACGATCGCTGGCCCCACACCGCAGAGGCCCTGCCGGATATCGTCGCTGCCATTCAAGAGGCGGGCTATCGCTTTTTGCCTTGGCCGGCCTTCAGGGATCCCGTTTGAAGGGCGAGTTTCTCGTTGGCTGAGGCAGGGGTTTCCCGGTTTGAGGACTCAGATCCGCCTTCGCCCACCGGGATCGCATAGCGATAACGGCAGCCCGTACCTTGACAACCCTTTCCCCAAGTAGCACATTGAAAGTTCACAGGACTTGGCTGCGGGCCGAGAAAGATGAGCGAGAGGACATTATTCGATAAGGTGTGGGATGCCCATACGGTGCGGATTTTGCCCTCTGGGCAGACGCAGTTGTTCATCGGCCTGCACCTGATCCACGAGGTGACCAGCCCGCAGGCTTTTGCCATGCTGCGGGAGCGCCATCTGCCGGTTCTGTTTCCCGAGCGGACGGTGGCCACAGTGGATCACATCATTCCCACCGACAACCGGGCACGGCCTTTTGCGGATCCCTTAGCGGAGGAGATGATCCAGGAACTGGAGCGCAATTGTCGGCAATACGGCATCCGTTTCTACAACAGTGGCTCCGGTCGGCAGGGGATCGTGCATGTGATTGCCCCGGAGCAGGGGTTAACTCTGCCGGGGATGACCATTGCCTGTGGGGACAGCCACACCTCTACCCACGGGGCCTTTGGGGCCATTGCCTTTGGGATCGGCACCAGCCAGGTGCGGGATGTATTGGCCACCCAAACCTTGGCCTTGTCCAAGCTCAAGGTGCGCCGCATTGAGATCCAGGGCAAGCTGGGGCCGGGAGTCTACGCCAAGGACGTGATCCTGCACATCATCTGCAAGCTGGGGGTCAAAGGCGGGGTGGGCTACGCCTACGAGTACGGGGGCAGTGCCATCGAAGCCATGAGCATGGAAGAGCGCATGACCCTCTGCAACATGTCCATCGAGGGAGGAGCCCGCTGTGGCTACGTCAACCCCGATGCGGTGACCTTTGAGTATTTGCGGGGGCGAGAGTTTGCCCCACAGGGATCGGATTGGGAAGAGGCGGTAGCCTGGTGGAGAAGCCTGGCCAGCGATGGCGATGCCCGCTACGACGATGTGGTGGTCTTCCAGGCCGCAGATATTGCGCCGACGGTTACTTGGGGGATCACCCCCGGCCAAGGGATTGGGGTGGATGAGCGGATCCCTGCCCCCGAGGATCTGCCGGAAAGCGAGCGGGAACTGGCCAAAGAGGCCTACGCCTACATGGACTTGCAGCCAGGGGATCCCATCGTGGGGACACCGGTGGATGTCTGTTTTATCGGCAGTTGCACCAATGGCCGCTTGAGCGACCTGCGGGAGGCAGCCAAGATTGCTAAGGGGCGACGGGTGGCCCCAGGGGTGAAGGCGTTTGTGGTGCCCGGCTCAGAACGGGTAAAGCAGGAGGCAGAACAGGAGGGCCTGCGGGAGATCTTCGAGGCGGCGGGGTTTGAGTGGCGGGATCCCGGTTGCTCCATGTGTTTGGCGATGAACCCGGATCGGTTGGTGGGGCGCCAGATCAGCGCCTCTTCTTCCAACCGCAACTTCAAGGGCCGCCAGGGATCCCCCAGCGGGCGTACTCTGCTCATGAGCCCGGCTATGGTGGCCGCAGCGGCAGTCAGCGGCAAGGTGGTGGATGTGCGGACGCTGCTCTAAGCAACTGTCCCCTAGGTATAGCGGGGACTGGATTTGAACCAGTGACCTTCGGGTTATGAGCCCGACGAGCTACCAGGCTGCTCTACCCCGCGGCGCTTTTCTAGCCTAGCTTGTCCTCCGGCTAACCGGCAAGCCTACACCTTGGGTTTCGCCGGGCATTCTCTTCGGGGATCCCCGTCGCACCTGGATGAGCTGGGCGGTGATGCTGATGGCAATCTCGGCGGGGGTTTCGGCGTGGATCTCCAGGCCAATGGGGGCAAAGAGCCGACTGAAGGCGGTCTCCGGGATCCCTTCCTGGGCCAGGGTTCGCAGTACGGTTTGTACCCGCTTGCGGCTGCCGATCATCCCCAGGTAGTGGGGGGTCAGGCCGGAGTGGTAGATGGCCCGCAGGATTTGGCAATCGAGGCTGTAGCTGCGGGTCACAAGAGCGATGTAGAGCTGCGGGATCCTGTGCAGATGGGGGATAAGTTGGGCAAAGGGTTCTGAGCACAGCCGCTCGGCAACGGGAAAGCGCTGAGGGGTTACCCAGTCCGGGCGATCGTCCTGAACCCAAATGCGAAAGCCGGCCAAATGGGCGATCTGGGCCAGGGACAGGCCGCAGTGGCCCGCTCCGACGATCAGCAGGGTGGGGGAAGGGAGGAGGGGCTCGACCCAGGATCCCGCGAGGAGCTGTGGGCGGGATGGCAGGGGGGCAAAGTGCTCCGCACCGCTGTCGCTAAGGCTGAGGTAGGGGAACCCCTGAGGATGGAGGGGAGTGATCAGCCAAGCCCTTTGCCCTTGGGTCAGAGCCTGGAGGATCTGGGCCACCAACGTTTGGGCAAGGGATCCCTGCCATCGCTGTAGCCAAATGTGCATCCGTCCCCCGCAAACGCCCAAGGGAGGGCTGTTGAGATCGAGGGAAACCGGCATCCCAGCCGGCCAGGACTCCGTCTTGCCGAAGTGCTCCGCGCTGCTCTCGCCATCGCCAACGGGAACGGCAGCCTGCAAAAGGGTTTGCGCTCGGGCAATGACTTCCGCTTCGGCAGCTCCACCGCCAATGGTGCCCAACAGGGTGCCATCAGATCCCACGGCCAGTTTTGCCCCCGCCTGGCGAGGCACAGATCCCTGGGTGCGGACCACCGTGGCCACCACCAGCGGCCCGCGGGAGAGCATGTCTGCCAACTGTCGGTAAAAGGTCTCGTCCACCTCAGCCTCGGTTATGCCTACGGCACCCTAGCGGGAACGGTCAGGGACTCAATGATCAAGAAAGCCCCTCTAGGATGGCCTGATGGAAGGCAACCCGGAAAGCCTGGAATCCGTTCTCCTGCCGACCGTGGTAGACGGCGTTGGTGAGCAGCGTCACCACCAGCTCCCGCTCTGGATCGATCCACAGGGAGGTTCCGGTGAAGCCGGTGTGGCCGAAGGCGCTGGGGCTGAACGGGTAGCTGCTGGCCAAGGGATCCGGAGAGCGCAAGGCAAACCCCAAACCCCGGCGCTCGTGACAGCGGTGGGCATCCCCTTGCTGAGGCAACTGCTCGCGGGTCATTTCCCTCACCGTCTGCGGCTGCAACAGGGATCCCGTCAAAAAACTCTCTCCGAAAGCGGCTACTTCCTCTGCCGTGGCGAATAGTCCGGCATGGCCGGCGATCCCGCCCAGGCGGGCGGCATTTTCGTCGTGAACCTGCCCCTGTAGGCGGCGCTTTCGCCAAGGACACAGCTCGGTGGGGGCACAAGAGACAGAGACAGGGGGTGGGTCGAAAGGATCCCCCGGATAAAACTGAGTTTGGCTCAGGCCCAGAGGCCGCAAGATCCGGGCATGCAAGATCTGATCCAGAGGGGTTCCGCTCAGACGTTCCAAAGCCAGCCCCAGCAGGATCAATCCAAGATCGCTGTAGACTCTGCGGGATCCCGGCCTGTAGGCCAAAAAGGTGTGCAGGGCCATGTGCCGGGCCGATTCGGCATCGGGCTGTCGAAACAGGGGCCGCCAGGCGGGCAAACCGGCGGTGTGGGCCAGCAACTGTCGCACCGTCACCTGTTCTGTTGCAACAAGCTGGCCTAAGGATTCCGGTTCCACAGCAATCCATTTCCCCGGCTGCAGAGGATCTTCATAGGGGGCAATGGGGCGGGATCCCTGAAACTCCGGCAACAGGAGACTGACCGGTTGATCCAACAGCAACGCTCCGGCTTCCACCAGGGCCATGCAGGCGGTGGCGGTGTAGAGCTTGGTCAGCGAGGCCAGGTCAAAACGGGTGGCCGAGGTTGTTGGTTGGCGCCGGGTCTCAGGGTCGAGATAACCTGCCGCCCTTGAGTAAATACACCTTCCCTTGTGGCGGATGGCCACTTGGGCAGCGGGGAAAAGGTGCGGAATGGCAGAGTTGAGCAGCCCCTCCAGCAAGGCTGGATCCCAACCCATCTGCTTCTCCTCCTGGCTTGGGGATCCCCAGTCCAACAAACAACTTGTAACGGTGTTTACAAAAGCCTACCGCTTCCCCGGCTAGGATGCCAGCACGGCTGGTTACATCATCACATCAAATCAAGGGATCCCAGGTGCGGCTGGAGTTGTTGCAAGCTTTTTTGAACGTGGTGGAAACAGGTAGCTTTTTGGCCGCTGCTCGCCTCAGCGGTCTGACCCAATCGGCCATTAGCCGCCAGATCCAGGCCCTGGAAGAAGCAGTGGGCGCTCCGCTGTTGCATCGCAAAAGCCCGGTGGCCCTAACTGTGGCCGGGGAACGGCTTTTGCCCCATGCCCGTCGCATCTGTCAAGAATGGCAGCGGGCTCAGGAAAGCATTCGAGAATGGCTGCAGGGCCAGCAAACTGAGCTCTGCATTGCTGGGATCCATTCTCTGATCGCCCATCAACTGCCGCCGGTGCTGCAACAGTTTTGCCGGGAGTACCCAGAGGTGCAGTTGCGGGTTACCGCTCTGGGCAGCGACCGCGCCTTGAAGGTGCTCAGGGATGGGCTGGTGGATGTGGCCCTGGTGATGGAGAACCCCCTGATGACGCGGGGGGCAGAGCTAGTGGTGGAGCCACTGTACTCGGAGCCGATTCAAGTGTTGATGCCCGCCAACCATCCCCTCAGCCGCTACGAGCAGATCCCCTGGAAGGTGCTGGCGGAGTATCCCCAGGCCGTGTTCAAGGATGGCTATGCTATGCGCTCCTTGGTGGGATCCCATCTGGCCCGGCAGGGGCTTCCCCTCAAAGCAGCCCTGGAACTGAACACCTTGGATGCCTTTCGGGGGGTGGTGCGACAGGGGCAGTTGATTGCCCTCCTGCCGGAGTCGGCCCTGGTGGACTGCTGCGCCGATCCGGATTTGCAGGTGCGACCCACCGAGCCCCCCCTATTGAGGCGACAGGTGGTTATGGTCACCACCAGCGATCGCTATCGGATCCCTCCCATTCGCCGGTTTTTGCAGTTGGCCGCCCAGCTTATCAGGCAGTCTGAGGTTGAGCCTGCTTCCGGTACAGATCCCCATTTCCCTCAGCCCTCTGCCGGGCTGTTGTCAGTTCTGTAGGGATTTTTTGTAGAAATTTCTGTAAGTTGTCAAATACCTGTATCGGTAGTTGCAAGTGTTCCGCCGTTATCTCCCCCTACTTGGGTAGCCCAGCGCTCCCGACCGCCGATGCCATGAGCCAAGAGTTTCGCGAGCTGTTGAAAAAAATCGGCAGCGGCACCCACACCCACCAGGATCTCAGCCGGGCAGAGGCCGCCAGCGCTGCTCGGATGCTCCTGCGGGGGGAAGCCACTCCCGCCCAGATCGGGGCTTTTTTAATTGCCCACCGCATCAAGCGCCCCACTGCCGAAGAGCTGGCCGGTATGTTGGATGCCTACGCAGAAGACGGCCCTCTTCTGCCCCAACGGGATTTGCCCCATCCCTTGATCATCTTTGGCCATCCCTACGATGGCCGCTCGCGGACTGCGCCGCTGGGGGTGCTGGTGGCTTTGCTGCTGGCGGCGGCAGGGTCAGCCGTTTTGCTGCATGGCTCTGGCTTCTGTCCCACCAAGTATGGGCTGCCTTTGGAAACGGTGTGGCGGAGCTTGGGGGTAGATTGGCGGGGGCTATCCCTGGAGCGGGTGGGGCAACTGCTGGAACAAACCGGGCTGGGATTTTTGTATTTGCCCACCTGTTTTCCCCAGGCTCAGGCCCTGATGGACTACCGGGATCAAATCGGCAAGCGCCCCCCCTTGGCCACCTTGGAGCTGGTCTGGACACCCTACCAAGGCCCCTTTCACCTGGTGGCCGGGTACGTGCATCCGCCCACCGAGGCCACGATGCTGGAGCTGTTTGCCCTGCGGGAGATCCGGCAATTTACCACCGTCAAAGGTTTGGAAGGCAGTTGCGACCTGCCGCGGGAACGGGCGGCCATTCTCAACCAGGGCGGGAAACGGCTGCTCTTGAAGGCTCGCGATTGTCACTTGGCAGGCCCGGAGATTCCCCTCTCCGGCGAGAAAGAGCTGCTCCAACAGATGCAGCAGGTGCTCAGCGGGGATCCCTGTGAACTCACCCCAGCCGCTCTCTGGAATGGGGGTAGCTATCTGTGGCTCCTCGGCCACGCCCCATCCTTGCCAGAAGGGATCCAACAGGCGGAAGACCTGCTTCGCTCTGGACGGGTGATGGAGAAGCTGAAACAACTGATCCGGGTGATCGACCTCTCCTAGGGCTGGGATCCCCTGTTTCGATGACTAGAGTCAAGCTCTCCAGCCCAGGGAAAAAAGCCCCCCGGCCAGCTCCAGGGGGCGAGAAGCCGAAGGTTGGATCCTTTAGGGCAACAGCTCCTCGATGGCCTCCTCCTTGGTGTTGGTGCGGCGGGAGAGGGTGCGGCGGTCGAAAGTCATGTGGATCTCCCGGTTTTGCTCGCCATCGGCAGCCACGGCGAAGATGGGGAAGTCGATGTTGCCGTCTGGGAAGGCCATGTGGAAGCGGAAGGTGCCATCGGGGTTGAGCTGGATCTTGCGCCCGCCAATGGTAACGGTGGCATCCGGCTCTGTGGCCCCATAGACAATCAGCTCGGCATCGGCCACCAGCCAGAACTTGCGAGAGCGCTGCGGCAGCACTTCGGAAGCCCCCGAGAACAGGCCCAAGCCGGATCCTGAAGCCATCCAGGGAGCAGCGGGCACCTCCGCCATGGCCATCCCCATCATGCCCACACCCGAGGGGATGATAAACGAGCTGATGGCCTGCTCGGGCACCAATTGGCGGCTGCCCATCTGGTGGCTGCCAAACAGGGATCCCGCCACCCGCATTGACTCAAAGCCACCCACCATTTCCAGGAAGGGATCGACCGTGGCACCCTGCTGCGGCTCATCGCCTTTGTAGTCCACCACGCCCATGCCGGTGGCGCTGCGCTTGTAGGGCTCGCTGAGCTGGTAGAGGGTGCGGCCCTGCAGAGCCATATCGAAGGGCACCGTCAGGAAATGCTCTTCAAACCAGTCGGAAGGATAGACCGGCGGCACCATCACTGCAGCCGAGCGGGCCAACATCAGCCAGCGGCCATCTGCCGTCCGGTAGCCAATTTCCACAATGTAGGAACGATCGCTCACCGGGATCGGCAAATACCACTCCCGCGCCAACTCGTCACAGGGGTACTCCTGCATGCTGTGGGCCGGCTGGTAGCTGAAATCGATATCCGTCACATCGTAGAGGCGCAGCGCCAATTGCTGACCCCCCTCGCGGCGCTTGCTCTCCTTGGCCTCGTTGGGCACATCCCAATAGGCGTAGGCCCACTGGGGATCCCGCGGCAGCAAAACAATGCGGCTTTCCCCGTAACCGCCCGGCAAATCGCCCAGCCCTTTGTCCACATCGGCCAGATCCGGCTTACCGCCAACCTCTTGGCCCACAAACTTCGTTTGGGTAACCGACTCTTGGCCGCTCGGCTCTGGCATCGTGTCAGCGGGACGACCGCTGCGAGCAGCTTGGGCTTCCCGAATGGCCTGGACAAGTTGCTCCTTGGTCATGCGGCTGTACTTGGGGATCTGATAGCGGGCAGCTTCTTCCCGCAACTGCCGGATGGTCATTTCTTCCAACGGGATCCGCTCTTGTGGCATGGTCGGGGTCTCCTGTCTTCTCTTCGACAAATCGGGCTTTGTGCAATGCTCCAGCTTCTAACCCAAAGGCCGATCCCAGCTTGCGGCTCAGTACAGCCTCGAACCCGCTGGCGTGCCGGCCTGCCTTGCGCTCTCCAGCCGCTGACAACCATCAGGTGGGGATCAACGGGGATCATAAAGAATGATGAACCCATGTTTGCGTATTTTTGCCTGTTGGTCAAGAGCTTGGGGATCGCTGGGGATCAAAAACAAAGGGTGGGATTGCGCGGGATCCCCTGCCGAACCGGCCTCGCCTGGGTAGCATGGGGGAAAGGTGAGCTGTTGCGAGATGGGCCGCAGATTTCGTGGCCAAGAGGTGTTGGGATGAGGTGGTGGAAGCCTGCCGGGAAAGGTTCCGGGATCCAGATGAGTTGGGCAGCGCTGGGGATCCTGCTGTCGGGATCGGTCTTGCCCATGGAAGCGATCAATGCACAGACGCTGTTTCCTCCCCTTTACCGCTTGCAAGGGGGATCCCCTACCCTGCCCGCTTCTGAAGCAACGCCCTGGCGTCCAGTAACCCAGGATTCTGTTCCGCTCCCACAAACAGATCAAGCCGATCCAAAAGTCCAGCCGGCCCAACCCGGCCATGGAGAAGTGGCAGAGGGCCCGGTTTTCGATCTGGATCTGTTGCGGCAGTTCGGCACCAGCCCTGGCGGCAGTGGCTCTGGATCCCGGCAGGGGGAAGTGGTCGGGCCGGGCAGCGGCCAGAGTGGGGTGCGCGGAGCCAGTCCTGGCTCAGGGGTGGGCACAGGCCAAGGGCCAGGGGGCGGAACGGGTCTGGAGGCGGGATCCCAGCGGCGGGAACCGCAAGTGACAGGGTTGATTGTGGATGCACGAGGCTTGGATTTCTTGCCCAGCCAGTCGATGCGCCTGTTTGATCCCGATGGCAATCAAGTCTATACCCCCGTTACTCTTGGCCAAGACCTCAACGCGGCCTTTGTGGGCAGCGAGGGCACAGCTGCCTATGCCACCTCGGAAGAGCAGGCCCGCTCACTGGTGAACCGCATCGGGGAACGGCCTCACCGCATTCGTGCCATCCGCACCCTGGGCTACGACCTGGTGATTTCCGCCGAAGATGCTTTTAGTCTGCGCCAGATGAATGCGACAGATGGCTTTCTGGATCGCTTTGCTGTGGTGGTCATCTGGGATGGCAGCCAAGCCAGTCTCCCCTGAGGCCCAGGGATCCCAGCATGGCCATCAAAGCACAGGACAGAGGAATGCTAGCCTAGCAAAAGTGCTCTGTCTGCACCACCCGCACCACCTCCAGCGGGGTTGATATCTTCCTGGGGATCCCAGCCTTATGCAACGGTTTGCCAACCAACCTCTGCGGGAACATCCCCACCTGGCGGTGTTTTCCTCCAGCAAGGTGGGCAATTTTGTGGTTACCATCCCGCTGTTGCGGGGCCTCAAGGAAAAATACCCCGGCTGTGTGCTGGATTTTTTTGGCAGCGAGATTACCCGCGACTTTGAGCTCCACTGCCCCTACATCGACTTCAGCTTTCCTCTCTACAGCCGTCGTCCCGATTACCTCGAGGCCCTGACCGCTGCTGTGCGAGAACGGGTGGCTCAGGCCGGCCCCTACGACTTGGCCATCAATTGCGACGAGTTTAGCGAGCTCAACCTGGTGGCGGTAACGGCCCTGCGCCCCCAGTACATTGCCGGGGCCGGCTTGACTCTGGATTTTCGCCGCAAGTTGGACCCCGGCTCCGACCCGGTACAGCGCATGCTCCAAGACGACGACTGGAACGGCCTGGAGTTTCTGCAGCGCTACAAAGGGATCCTCACCAGCAACTACATCGCCGAAATCTTCTGCCGCCTGGCGTACGTGGAGACGGATTTTTTCCGCCTGGAGCTGCCCAGCCGGGATCCCGGTTTTCCGGTGCCAGAGGTCTTGGTGCACATCACCACTACCCGCCGCGCCAAGATGTGGCCTCTGGAGTACTGGCGGCAGGTGATCCAGTGGTGCCAAGGCCAGGGCCTGCAGGTGGGGCTAATCGGCAGCGCGCCGGAGCTGCAGCGATCCCTCTACCACGGCGGCAGCAGCGAAGACGAACTGCTGGCGCAAACGGGAATGGTTGACCTGCGGGGCAAAACCAGCCTCATCGAGCTGGCGGGGGCCCTGAAGCGGGCGCGGGTGTGTATCTCCGTGGATGCGGGGCCGATGCACATCGCGGCGGCAGTGGGCTGTCCCACCATTGCCCTGTTTGGCAACGATGCCGATGGGGATGGGGCCAGCCCGGTGCGACTGTGGGCTCCTCGTCTGCCCCACGTCTATCTCACCCAAACCGCCTACAAGTGCCGGGTCTGCGCAGAGAACAAGTTCAAAAACGAAACCTGCCTGGTGGAAGGCCATCCCTGTATGGCCCATCTCAAGCCGGAAACGGTCATCGGCTACTTGAAAGAGATTCTCAAGCAAACCTAGAGGTTCCACGCCCTCACCCCCAGCCCCTCTCCCAAAGAGAGAGGGGAGCTATGGAGCGACGGGGTGAGTTGTTTCATGGCTACTTGAAATGGCCATGTCTTGGGATCCCCATCTTTTTCCCCCTGGGAATCAGGGGGGCCGGTGGGCAGCAAGGAGTGCCCAGGGGCGCAGTTCGGATCCCTGGAAGTCCGTTTAAGCTGAGAGTTCAAGGCTGAAAACTTAGTGCCTAAACCGTTTAGGTGTGAGCTGTGACTTTGGAGACGTGGTGTCGCCACCAGCTGAGCCGCTTTGCAGGGTGGGGAAAAACGAGGATCTGGCAAGGAGTTGCCCTGAAGCTGCTGGCCACCGCTTGCTTTGCCTGTTTAGGGGCGATCATCCGGCTCAACACTCCCGCCCTTCACCCCTTTCAGATTGTGTTTTTGCGCAACCTATTCGGGTTTCTCGCCCTGTCGCCGCTGGTGTTGCGGGCTGGGATCCAGTCTCTGCACACCGCCAAGATGGAGTTTTACCTCCTGCGCTCGGCGATCAGCACGGTGGGGATGTTGCTCTCCTTTTGGGCAGCCAGCCTGTTGCCTCTGGCAGAAGCTACGGCGCTGAGCTTTGTTCAACTTTTGTTTGCCGGCACGATGGCGGTATGGGTGTTGGGCGAGCAGATGCGCTCGTCCCGCTGGCTGGGATTGGGCCTGGGGTTTGCCGGGGCTTTGGTGATGTTGAGGCCAGGCTTCCGAGAGTTTTCTCTGGGAACAGGGCTGGCCTTGGGGGCGGCAGCACTCTTTGCCTGGGTGACCATCGTGCTCAAGATCCTCTCCCGCACCGAGTCCAGCCTCACGATTACGGCCTACATGGGCCTGCTGCAGACCCCCCTTTCCTTTCTGGCTGCCGTCTGGGTTTGGACCTGGCCTTCTCCTGAGCAGTGGCTGTGGATGGTGGCCATGGGGCTACTGGGCAGCATTGGCCAGGTGGCCCTCGCCCAGGCCTACAAGCTGGCTGAGGTGACGATGCTGCTGCCTCTGGATTTCTCCCGTCTGCTCTGGGCCAGCCTAATCGGGTTTTGGGTGTTTGCCGAGATCCCGGATGGGTGGACTTGGATGGGCGGAGCCTTGATCTTGGTGGGCGCCACCTCTGGAGCCTACGGCGAAGCCCGCCTGCCCACAATGCCGACCCAGGCCCGTACCGGCGGAGTTGGATAGCAGACAGATATCCTCTGCCAGGACTTACAGCCGAGGGAGAACAGGGCTGGAGCTGGTCAGGTCTGTGGTGGTAAGGGCCACCAACAGGGCTTCTGGACTGACGGGGAAGGGCAGGTGGTGGATGTCGGATCCTGGCTGGCAGGCCACTTGGGCGGCTTGCAGCAGGTCGGCGGATCCCAGGTGACCCAGCTTGAGATCCCGCAAGTTGAGGGGCAACCCCACCTGCCGGTAAAAGGTCAGCAACTGGGTACGTGCCGCCAGCGCCAACTGGTTTCCTTGCAAGATCTCCTCCAGGCGCAATTGCACCAGGATACCGAAGGCTACTTTTTCTCCGTGCAGAGTGGCCCGATGCCCCAGCAAATGGGTTAGCCCGTTGTGGACAGCGTGGGCAGCCACCGTCCGACATTTGGCCCCACCCATGCCGCCAACGATCCCTGCCAGGCAAATGCAAGCATCCACCACCTGTTTCCAAGCAGTTCCGCCCGGCTCCCGCAGGGCCGCCGCCGATTGCTGGAGAAGCAAATCCCGCAAGACACGGGCCTGCTGCACAGCGCCAATCACCAGGGCATCTTCTGAACTGCCGCTGCTGACGGAAGACTCGTACCACTTAGCCAAGGCATCTCCGATCCCGGCTACCAAGGTGCGAGGGGGAGCCTGACGAATGAGGTCGTAGTCCAAGATCAAGGCGGCTGGGGCCTGATCCAAGGCCACATCCCGCTGAAAAGCGCCGCTGTTGGAGTAGATATTGGATAGGGCACTCCAGGCGGCACAGGTGGCAGCAGAGGTGGGCACGGTAACCACGGGGATCCGCAGCCGGTGGGCCACCAGCTTGGCCGTATCCAGAGCCTTGCCCCCGCCTACCCCCAAGATGCCGGTTGTGGACTCCGCCATGGCTAGCGCCTGCAAACGCGCCAGCTCGGACTCGCTGCAGTCTACCCCGTAGGTAGTCCAGTGGACTTGGACGGCAGGCTCCCGCGCGAAATTGCGCTGCAGAGGGGACTCAACCACAGCCAAGGAGCGTTCCCCCCCGATCACCAGCACACGGGATCCCAGCACGGTGAGGGGCACAGCTTCCAGAACGCCGCTGCCGCGGTACAGCCGACCTGGGGCCGGAATGGCAAGATCCAATTGGCAAGGAGAGGCGCTCAGCATTGCAAGAATGGGCGAGAAAAAGGACTCCGTCCCGCTATCGCGAATAGCTCAGTGTTCGTAATACAGATAACGATCCTAGCCGAAAAAAGGGCTCCGCGCTGCTGACGCGAACGCAGATGGCTCACCCAAGGTCTGGCTATAGTTAAGCTGGTCATCCCCTCAACTCTGCAGCCTCTAAGGTCTCTGGCCCCCTGACACGTTCGCAGAAGTGTCGCGTAGCGACAACAGTTCTCAGCAACGGATCCCACCATGAACCCCACAACTCAACATCAGCTCATGCTCAAAATTGTGGCCGGCTCTGCTTGGGCCGATGGGCATTTGGAACCCCAGGAATTGGCCTACTTGGGATCCCTGCTGCGCCGCTATGGTTTGGAGCACGATACCGAGCTGCGAGAAGTAAACTACCCGACCCTGACCTTCGCAGTACAGGGCGGGCTTTCGGTAGCCCTGCAGTTGGCAAGCCAACCACGAGCCTCTGGGGTGGTTTACAGCACCCCCAATCGACCGTTACCAGTGCCTTAAACAACCGTTTCTGGTGTCTGTAGTACAATTATAACCATGGAGGCGGACTTTCCTCTCGACACCGACCCTACGGGTACAGTGCGGGGCTCCTGCGATTTCTAGCTGATCCAAGAGCCCATCCCGATGGAGCAAACCGAGCGCTGGATGGCCGATTATCTAGCCCAGGCCAGCGAAACCGAGCGCATGCAACTTTTGGGAGCAATCGGCAACCTGATGATGGCCGACAACACGGTCTCTCCAGAAGAGCACACCCTCTTGGATGACTACTACACCCTCATGGCCGGGATCCCGGCTCGTCCAGAATCTGCACCCAACCTGGTGAAGGGCGTTGGGCAATTTTTCCGGCGCATGGCTAAGGCTGTGGGGAGCAGGTGACGCGAGAGTGCATCAGTCTGTGCAGTTGCTCCCCAATAATCTGGATGCCGCTGACAATGCGCTCTTCCGGTTGGTAGCTAAAGGCGAGGCGCAGGGCGTGCTCCCCTTGGCCATCGGCAAAGCAGTGGGTGCCCGGTAGGAAGGTGACCCCCAGGGCACGGGTAGCCTGCAACAAGGTGCTGGCGCTTAGGGAAGGGGGCAGCTCACACCAGACGAAAAATCCACCCCCAGGGGCCTCCACCTTGACTTCGGGCGGAAAATATTGAGCGATGGCCTCCAGCATCACCTGGCACTTTTCTCGGTAGCGACGGGTGAGGAGTTGAATGTGGCTTTGCAGACGGCCCTCCCCGCAATAGCGGGCCACCACCCGGCCCAAAAAGGGCCCCAGGGATCCCTCGCTGCGAAACATCTCCAAGCGGCGGATGATCTCAGGGTGACCACAGGCCCAACCCACCCGCACCCCCGGCACCACAATCTTGGAGAAGGTGCCCACATGAAGAACCCAGCCTTCCCGATCCAGCGCAGCCAAACTGGGCAAGGGATCCCCGGCAAAGCGCAGGTCGTAGTAGGCCTCGTCCTCTACCACCACCACACCGTACTCAGCTGCCAACTGCACCAATTTCTGCCGCCGTGGCCCAGAGAGGGTGCAGCCTTTGGGGTTTTGGAAGGTGGGAATGGTATAGACAAATCGGGGGCGGATCCCTTGGCGAGCCAGATCGCGCAGCACCTCTTCCAGGCGATCCACCACCATGCCTTCCCCATCCACCGGAATCGAGATCAGACGCGCTCCTGCCGCCGCAAAACGGCTGACAGCCCCCATGAAGGTGGGCCCTTCCACAATGACTACATCCCCCGGCTCCACGAAGACCTGAGGCAGTAGGCCGAGGATCTGCCCAGAGCCATAGCCGATCAGTAGGTTTTCCGGCTGGGCCTCTACCCCTCTATCCCGCATCAACTGCAGCACCACGTCGATCAGCCCGGCAAACGTGCCGCCGTAATTGAGGGCATTGTCCCCATCCTCTGCCAACACCTCCGCCGTGGCCCGCGCCAAGTCGGCCTTGGGAAACAGGCGCGGATCCGCCAGCCCAAAGGTAAAACTGGTAACCACTGGCACCGCCCCTGGGATCTCCGCCCCGAAAGGAGAAGGGATCACAGCCTGAGCCCGTTGGGCAAAAAGGGTTTGCAACAAGGGCCGCGAAGTGCTACGCGGTGCCGATGCGGACGAGGTCTGGGTCATGGCAAGCAAGAGAAAGAATACCTTAGGC
This sequence comes from Thermostichus sp. MS-CIW-37, assembly GCF_054060065.1. Taxonomy (NCBI): domain Bacteria; kingdom Bacillati; phylum Cyanobacteriota; class Cyanophyceae; order Thermostichales; family Thermostichaceae; genus Thermostichus; species Thermostichus sp. MS-CIW-37. The sequence continues at coordinate 71,680 of NZ_JBSSCV010000002.1, forward strand.
CAATGCCTGCCACGATAACAAGAAAGAACTGCCCAGGAGTAGGGATCCCAAAACCCGCCGCCAGCTCCGGTAGGGGATCTCTGCTAAGACACCACCGGCGCTCAGGCACAGGAAGGGGAGCACCACCAAACCCCAGCGAGCACTTTGCTGTAGGGTGTTCACTTGGGGATCCCAAAACACTGCTGCCAGCACTCCCACCCAGAGGACATGGCCCAAACCGGCCAAGCTGAGCAGGGCTTGCTGCCGTTCTGCCCAGGGCCAGCCCAACCGCACCAAGCTCAACCCCAAGGGCAGCATCAAAGTAGCCAAAACGGCCAAGCCACCTTGGGAGCTGAGAGGATGGGGAATCACCTCAGCAGAGGTAGCCGGCAAATTAAACCGTCCCAACCAGGAAAAACCCATCACCAGCAGCAGCAAAAGCAGTCCTGATGCCCCGCACTGCTGACGCGAACGCAACGGTTGCCGTGGCCACTGCTGGCTCGTCCACAGCCCCGCCCAGAGCAGAGCCAAGGGCCAAACCTTATAAGACAGGGCACAAGCTAAGGCCAGACCCCACCAGCGCAAGGTGGATCCCGGCCCAACACCACAACTGCAAAGCAAAACCAGGCTGCCCAAAATCTCGCTGCCCGGCTCCAACCCTTGGGTCAACACCCAGGGGCTGAGTCCCCATAGACCGGCACTCCAGAAGTTGCCCCAGCTCCAGCACAACAGCAGAATGGCCAAGCAGGCCATAGCTGAGAAGATGTGCAGGATCCCTTCAGCCGAGATCCCGGTTCCCTGAGCCAGCCAGGGCAGTAGCCTGTCGGCAAAAGCGCTCCGCACCACTGACGCGAACGAGTGGTAGAGAGGCAGTTCCGGTTGGACAAAAGTCAGGGATCCCTCAGAACTGCTCACCGGCAAAACGCGCCACCACTGCAGAGGAGCCGGTTGCCCCCAAGAGCGGAGTCGCTGCCCCAAAAGAAGGCCCATCCCTCCCCATAGCAGCCAGTGGCCCATGAAACCAAAACCAACCAAACGCCGACGGCGATGGTTGTCCCTGTTGGAGGAGCTCAGGCGGGGAAATGAGCCGCGGGGCAGCCGCTTGCCCGGGCGGGGTGTGGCGGGGGGAAACTTCATGGGTAAACCCTAGCCTGTTCGCATGAGCAGTGCAGAACACTATCCCTACACGGGGTGGGCACTCGACCGGCAGCAGAACATCCAACGCCCTCTACTCTTGGCCGGTTGGGGAGAAAAAGTGCCCCTTCGTTACTTCCAAAAGAGAATCTCCCCGCGTGACATACTCCCGCACTCATGCTGACGCAAAGCGCTCCGCGCCGCTAGAGAGAAGGTCTAGTCAACTCTAGATCGCCCGTCAAGGGGCAACCCGACTGTTGCCAGCGGCGGATGGCCTGGGCAGTGAGTCCATTCGTTACATCGCGAATGGGGATCCCCGATCCGGTTACCTGCAGACGCACCAACCGCCAGGGATCCCCAGGAGCAGCCCGCAGAACATAAGCCTCGTAGGCCAGTTGCAGGGTTTCGCTGCGCCGACCGGCCAAGGAGTTGCCCTCCTTTTGGGGGTGTTGGGGCAAGACCAAGCGGCGCTCCAGCGTGGTGAAATACAGCCGAAAAGCTTCTGGCGAAACAGCAGTTGCGGTGTCCGGCAAAACCGGAGCCAGCTCCTGTTGGCGTAAGCGGGCCGGAGACCCTGGAGAGAGCATTTCAACCTCTGGCTCCCCCACCAGCACAACCTGAAACTCAGAGCGGGAGCGGCTCAAGGCCAGATTGAGAAACAAAGGCAACTGCTCCGTTAGAGCCTCAGCCCAAACCTGAGGAGCAGCCAGGCAAGTTTCCCCTCTTGCCGGAACGAAATGCTCCGCACCCCTAACGCGCCCAGGAGTGCTGACCAGGCCCAAAACCACCGACAAACCGACTCCTAGCCAACATCTCCTGCCGGATCCAGCCGGCCTTTTTTCAGGGATCCACTGCACAAGCCTACGGCGTCGTTGCATTACAGAACTACCCCAATAACATCGGGCATCTCCCCACACCCTCACCCGGCAGCATCCCATGAGGCTTGGAAGCGCCGCAAGGCGGCCACGGGATCGGGAGAAGCGGTGATGGGGCGGCCCACCACCAGATAATCGGCTCCTGCCCGCAGAGCTTCGTCGGGCGTGCAGATGCGCTGTTGATCCTCCTCTCCATCCCCCGCCTTGGCTTGGCCCAGACGGATCCCAGGAGTAACCAGCAAAACCTCCGGCCCCAAAGCTTGGCGCAACCGCGAGACCTCCTGAGGAGAGCAAACCAGTCCAGTAAAGCCTTGAGCTTGAGCCAGCCGGGCCAAATGCAACACATAGTCGGCGGGATCCATCTCGATGCCCAGTTCCTGTCGCACCTGCGGGGGGCTGATGCTGGTTAAGAGGGTAACCGCCAACAGCCGACAAGAACTGCCCTGGGCGGCTGCCGCGGCTGAGCGCAACATAGCACTGCCACCGGCAGCATGGACGGTGAGCAGATCCACTCCATAGCTGACGGCCACCGCCGTGGCCCTCCCCACAGTGTGGGGAATGTCGTGCAGCTTCAAATCCAGAAAAATGCGCTTGCCCCTTTCCTTGAGAGCCTGCAGGATGGAAGAACCCGCAGCAGTGAACAGCTCCAGACCCACCTTCCACCACAGCACCTGCGGCAAGGAGTCCACCCACTCCAAAGCCTGCTCTTGAGAAGGAGTATCCAGCGCAACAATCAGGCGGTCACCCTTCATCGGGGCTCATTCCGGGGCTCATAGTGGGGACAGCCCTCACAGGGGCCGTAGGGATTGACGGCACAGCGCAACTCTGGAGAATGGGCATTGTAGCGGCAGGTGGGATCCCCGATGTATTCTGGCGGCGAAGCCACGTAAGTGTAAACAACCACGCCCCCAAATCCTATCGGGCTGACGAAGAAACGACTGGCGGTGAACGATTCGCCCACAGAAGGGTTGAAGGTTTCCTCAAAGGGTTCTGGCTCAGGCTCCAGCTCCACTTCCTCCTCCAGATTCCAGAGGGCTTCCCACTGCCTAAGGGTTTCCTGTAAAGGCACAGCCAAGTGCTCTGCCAGCTCCATCAGGGCAGTCTCCAAAGAGGCCAAACTTTCTTCGGCCACTTGGGCAAAGGCTGCAACCCATTCCTCCAAAAGTTTCTCAAAATCCATGCAGCAGCGACCTAGAGGCTCCTTCTTCACCTTACCGCCAGCCTGGGCAACCTTTAACTTCCTCCCCGGCAAACGGCATCCACTAGAGCTTGATTCACCAATGGAAACAGCTCCGCCAGTTCTTCTGTGGATAGGTTTCCGGTACAGACATTGGCGCGAATATGCCACTCTGCCCACATTTGCGCCGAAGGAGCAGCAGGATCCCGGCCCTCCTCAGAACCTGAACCGCCCACAGGTACCCGAGGGAGGCTGCGTCCCGACCCAAGGTTCAGTTGCAGTACGCTGTCACGGTTGATGCCAGTCAGCGAGGTTTGAGCGTTAGCCTCCTCAAGGAAAGCGAGAGAGAAAGCCAAAGCCATCCCAGCTAATCCCCAGAAAACAGCGCGGTAAACCATGGGATCTCCAGTAGTTAGATAGAGCATGACTCTAGTCAATAATAAGCTCAACTATACTGAAAATAATGTATAATATGTTCAGTACGGATTACTACCAGTTGATCTTTCTGTTTACTTTCGAGTCTGCCAACATGGTAGCCAAAGCAAAGCAGAAAATTGGTAGTAAGACGACACGGAAACTGCGCTTTGGGTATTCTACTCAAAGCTTTGCGGGATACCGCCATTCTGTTTGGAAACAAACAGAATGCTATCGCTGCATAGTTGAACAGTGATGTTCAGCAGTGTTCAGCGTAAATGTATCAGCCCTGTCTTGAGCGCAATTATAGCCACTACTTCCCGTTCCTCCGGGCAGAACTGGGTCAAGTCTGCCTACGACCGCAGGCCGATTCCCGACCACTGCACGCAATGACGGCCCTGCTCATCCTTCAGGGATCCATCGCGGCGATAGGAAAAGAAATCTTGGGGCTGGCTGAGGGTGCAATGGGGGCTGACGGCAATGTGTTCAGGGGGGATCCCTTTGGCTTGGGCTTGGGCACCGTTGACCCAGCGCAGATCCAGGCGAACCTTGCCGGGCAGAGGATCGGGCAACAGGGCGGCGCGGGCATCCAGCCCTGGGGGTAGGCTTTGCAGCACCTGCTCCGCCACCTCCTCTGACACCTGATAGACCGACCCCGAAATGGAAGGCCCGATGGCAACGCGGATCCCAGCAGCAGGGATCCCCGCCTGTAAAAACTCCTGCAGCACCTTGGACAAGATCCCCGCAGCAGTGCCTCTCCACCCGGCGTGAATGGCTGCCACCCATTCTCGACTGGCCACCAAAATCGGCACACAGTCAGCGGTGCAGACCCAGGCAGAATCTCCTTGGCGGCGGGCAATGACCGCATCTGCCTGAGAGCGGGTAGGGATCCCTTGACCAACAGAGCAGTCCTGCTCTCCCTTCTGTCCAAGGGTTTCGGTGATCCCATCTGCCCAAACCCAGTTGCAGCCATGCACCTGATGGCCCCACGCGGCCCGTTCAGGGGGCAGTTGCAGCCGGGCGGCCAACTGAGATGGGGGATGGGGATGACCTTGGCGAGAGCCAAAAGCATGAGGCCACTCCGCCAAAAGCTGACACTCCAGCCAGCGCCATCTCTCTGCCTGCTGCCAAACCCACAAGGCGGAGCCACTCATCGGCGGGAGCTACCCGGACCAGCAATCGGCGGGGATCCTTGAGACCGATGTTGGGCGCGGAGATGGCCCACCCGCTCTTCCAAACACATCTTTAGCTCGGCAGGGTTAAACAGCATCGGCAAAAAATGAATGCTCCGGGTTTCTCGAAAAAAGAACAACACCGGCAGCGGCGGCCAGAAAATTTGCCAATCCTGCCACTCGCTGTAGGGAAACTCGCGGATGCGCTTGGAGCCGCTGTAGACCTGCAGCGCCGTCCTGGTAAAGGCCAGCCCGATCAGAGAGGTCTGCACCACCAAAAACAGGCCAAACAGGCCCACCCCTAGCCCCGCCCAAAACGAAAGCCAGAACAGCGGCACCGCCAAAGCCAACACCGACAGGCTGAGGCGAAAATCCGGGGTCAATAGATGGGCAGAATTGGGCCTGATCATGCCCCACTCCTCCTCTCAGGGATCCCAGCCCCATTCTAGGCCGCCTCGGCAACTCTTCAGAAGTCAGAGGATCTGTAGGACATAGAGGAGAGAGCCTCTTCTCGAAATCAGGGAACGAGGGGCAAACCGAACCCGTTTTTTGAGTTATCCCGAAAAATACTTGGGATCCTGGGGAAATTGGGGTTTGCCATTGAGCTTCTTCCCACAGCTGGCCGATACAACCGCGCAGGCGGGATGGAATCCTCGCGTAGCTCTCAACTGAGGGCCTCACCGCGTGCGATGGTATACGATAAACTCCAGAGTTCCGCAAGTTTACAGATCAGAACCGGCGAGACATCCCTCGCTCACCCAAACACGGCCTGGGGAAAACCGACATAATACGGATATAACGAGTGCTTACTGCTAACCCGCACAATTCGTTGGGCCTCTCCATGCCTCTCGACCCTCTCTCTCAGTTGCCAGAGGAGCCAACCACTCAGATCCCCTTGGAGTTTTACGAGCGCAGACCCCAGCCTGAGGCAACTGCGGCCTTTCTAACGGTGCTCAGCGGCGCCAATGTGGGCATGACGTTTCCCTTGGCGAGGGGTGGAGTTTTGGGGCGCAGCCACCGCGCGGACATTCAGCTCTTGGATCACGCCGTCTCCCGGCAGCACTGTCGGCTGGAAAGAGAAAGTGAGGGTTATGTTCTCACCGACCTGGAGAGCCTCAACGGCACTTATGTTAACGGCGAGCGCGTCAGCCGCGTTCTCCTGAAGGATGGGGATTACATTCAAGTGGGGGCCAGCACCCTCAAGTTTGCCTACTACAACGCGGCAGAAGAAGCCTTCTTTTTGCAAATGGCCACTGCTGCCCTCTATGACCCGCTAACCGGTCTGTATAACCGACGTTTTTTCCTGGAGCAACTGGAGCTGGAGATCCCCTTTGCCCTTCGCCATCGCATTCCCCTCCACGTGCTCTATCTGGATTTGGATGGGTTTAAGCAAATCAACGACCGCTGGGGGCACTGGGCTGGGGATCAAGCCTTGATCCAGGTGGCGCGGCGACTGCAAGCTCACGTTCGCCAAGACGATCTGGTGGCCCGCTTGGGGGGCGATGAGTTTGCCCTGCTGGCGCGCGGGATCCCGAACTCGCAGATCCTAGGGCTGGCAGAACGCTTGCGGCAGGCCGTCCAGACCCTGTCGGTGCAGGCGGGGACGGAGACCATCTCCCTAAGCTGCAGTGTGGGCATCGCCTCTCTGCTGGAGCTGGGAGAGGGAACTGACCCACAAAGTCTGCTGGCTGCTGCCGACAAAGCCCTCTACCGGGCCAAAGCTGAGGGGGGTAACCGAGAGACTTTGCTGTAGTTCAGGGCCAACTGCTGGAGTTTAGGATCCCTCCACCAAACTGGCGTAGGCTTCGGCGCTCATGGTGTCCTCGAGATCTTCGGGGTTGGCAATGCGCACCTTGATCAGCCAGCCATCGCCATAGGGATCGTCGGCAAGGCTTTCGGGGCTCTCCACCACCGCTGTATTCACGGCCACCACCTCTCCAGAAAGAGGGGCATAGAGATCTTCGACGGCTTTGACCGATTCCACCGAGCCAAAGCTTTCCCCTTTTTCAATCTCTGTCCCTTCTTCGGGCAAGCCCACGAAAACGATATCCCCCAGTTGATCGACGGCATAAGCTGTGATCCCAATCACCGCAATATCATCCTCAACATGGATGTACTCGTGGGTGTCCACGTAGCGCAGATGGGATGGATACTCCAGGGCCATGCCGGTTCTCCCGTAGAACTCAGTGGATTATTCTAGGGTGAACTCTCGGAGATGGTAAAGGGCGGATCCCAAGCCCGGCCCACTAGAGAAACTCCATCAGCAGCCGATTTACGGTTTGCGGAGCTTCCTGCTGCGCCCAATGGCCGCATTCGGGGATGTACTCCTTGCGCAGGCCGTTGGGGAAAAAGGGATCCATCCCCTCGGTTAGCTCGCGGCTGAGGGCAAAGTCTTCTTCTCCCCAAATCAGCAGGGTAGGGGCGAGGATTTGCCGCATGGGCTGCAAAAACAGGTTCTGCAAGGTGGGCAGGTTAAACAGCTGGCGGTAGTAGTTGAGGGCAGAGGTGAGAACCTTGGGTTTGGAGAGGGCCTCTTGGTAGAGCTTGAGGTCGTGGCGGGTGAAGGCGCTTTTGCGCACCGAGGTTTCCTGGAAAATGCGGCGCACCCAATCTCCCAAATCCCACTGCAGCACCCACTCTGGCAGCCAAGGCAATTGAAAAAAGAACAGGTACCAACTGCGGCGCAGTTGATCCAAGTTGCTCAAGAATTCCCGGCGAAAGCAGGCCGGATGGGGAGAATTGAGGACGGCCAGCTTGCGAATCTCCTCAGGAAAAAATTGCGCCCAGTGCCAGGCAATGGCTCCCCCCCAATCGTGGGCTACGACCACCGCCCTCTGAGCCCCAAAGTGGCTCAGCAAGCCGCGAATATCCTCAGTAAGGGTATCCAAGTCGTAGCCGTGATCCGGTTTGTCGGAATCGTTGTAGCCGCGCATGTCGGGTGCCACCACGCGAAACCGCTGCGCCAACACCGGAATCTGATGCCGCCAGGAGTACCAAAACTCCGGGAAACCGTGCAACAAGATCGCCAGCTCCCCTTCCCCTTGGGTGACGTAGTGCAGTTGAATGCCATTGGTAAGGGCATAGCCGTGCTGCCAGGTTCCCATCTTGGCGGCTACCTCAGGAGGAAGGCGGGGGATCCCTGCTTCTGCCATGTCGTCTGCTCTCGAGCTAACCCATGATTTGGTATCCACCCATACTAACCTTTGCCGTTGGTCTTCCCTTCGCCGGTGCAGGTTTTTTGAGAGGCATCTCACGAGGAAAGCTTAAAAGAAGTCTGCGGGTGGAAAGGTCGGATGAACACTAACGCAGAAGACCACAGCCCAACATCTCCTCAAAGTGTTGCTATTTTGGGAGCCGGGGCTTGGGGAAGTACCCTGGCAATGCTGGCTCAGGGGCAAGGGCACCGGGTGCGGGTTTGGGATCGCCGCAAGGGCCTGGATTTGGCAGAGGTGCTCCAGGGATCCCAAATCCTCATCTCAGCCGTCTCTATGGCGGGGGTACGCCCTGTGGTGGAAGCGGTGCGCCAAGTGGGGATCCCGCCGCAGGCAATTTTGGTCTCGGCCACCAAAGGGTTGGATCCACTGCAGCTTCTGACCCCTACCCAAATCTGGGGGGCCACCTTCCCGGAGCAGCCCCTGGTGGTGCTTTCGGGGCCTAATCTTTCGGCGGAGATCCGCCAAGGCTTGCCGGCAGCGGCAGTGGTGGCCAGCCGGGATCCCTGGGCCGCTGTGCAGGTGCAGTATGCCCTTTCTTCAGAGCGGTTCCGCCTCTACACCAGCAGTGACCCGTTGGGGGTGGAGCTGGGTGGCACTCTGAAAAATGTCATTGCCATCGCTGTTGGCGTGTGTGATGGCTTGCAACTGGGGGCCAATGCCCGTGCGGCTCTGGTTACCCGCGGCCTGGCAGAGATGATCCGGGTGGGATCCAAGCTGGGGGCACGGGCAGAAACCTTCAACGGCCTGTCGGGGTTGGGGGATCTGCTGGCCACCTGCCACAGCCGCTTGAGCCGCAACTACCGAGTGGGCTACGGGCTAGGCCAGGGCCAACCCTTGTCGCAGATTTTGGCGGAGATCGAGGGCACCGCCGAAGGGGTTTACACCGCTCCCGTCGTGGTCGAGATCGCTGCCCAGCACGGCATTCAGGTGCCCATCACCCAGGAAGTGCATCTGTTGTTGCAAGGGCAGACCACCCCCACCGCCGCCCTCACCCGCCTGATGGAACGTCAACTGACTTCGGAATAGGCTGCTTTCACTTCTCCCAAAGGAGGAGGGGGGTTTCTGGCATAACCGCAAATCTGCGGATGAGGAAAGTTGTTCCGCACTCTATCAGGATTTTTGCAGAGCAGGGAGATCCCAGAATGAGCGATTTGGCGGAGTTTTTTTTTCCAGAGTTTCCCTATGCTGCAGCTGTAGTTCTTCGACTTGTTCTTGCATCAACTCGGATCTCTCTGGCTCCGGGAAGGCGGACAGTAGGCCCGACAGGTTGGGCCAGGTCTTTGTTTAATTTTTTACAAAGTTATGTCCAAACGCATCCTGGTGATTGAAGACGAACCCTCTATTCGCACCTATCTGCAGAAGGTGTTGCAACGAGCGGGGTACGACACGGTGGCGGCCACCGATGGAGAAGAGGGCTTGCAGATGGTGCGCACCCTGATGCCCGACTTGGTGTTGTGCGATGTGGTGATGCCCAAGCTGAACGGCTATGGGGTGCTGGATGCCCTGAGATGGGATCAGTCTACAGCTCACATCCCCTTTGTCTTTCTCTCCTCGAAAATCTCTCCCGAAGAGATTGAACAGGGGCTATGTTTTGGCTCCGATGCCTATTTGACAAAGCCCGTTGACCAAAAACACCTGCTGAAAGCCGTTGCTGCCCAATTGTCTTGAGTTGACCGCCTTCCGCATACCCGAACGGTCGGCTGGAAACTCTGGGTGCAGTTGTGTTGATTAACTGGAGACATTCCCCTAGTGCTCCCACCGGATCCCCAGAGCGTTGACGAGGGTGTTAACAGGCCCGAGCCTTCTGCCGTTGTCGCTGTTGGCGTTCTAGAGCTTCAAACAGGGCTTGAAAATTGGCTTCGCCAAAGCCTGTGGCTCCACCCAATCGTTGGATGACCTCGAAAAAAAACGTGGGCCGACCAAACAGAGGCTGAGTGAAGGTTTGCAACAACAGGGGGGGGTGTGGGGAATCAGAAGCAGGCAAGGTGGTATCCAAAAGGAGCTGCTGCTCCACCAAGTCGTGCCAGGAGATGGTGGGCAACCCACCAGAACGGAGTACTGCTCCAGAAGCTAGCTCCCTTGCCAGGTTTGTGTAATACTCCGACGGCACCTGCAGAAAGTTTACGCCCCCCTGTCGCAGCCGGCGCACACCGGCAACGATATCCGAGCTATGCAACGCCGCATGTTGCAGGCCAGGGCCATGATGGGCATCCAAAAACTCCTGGATCTGGGAAGCGGCACAGGTGGGCTCGTTGATGGCCAACTGGATCCCGGCTTCAGGATCTCCCACCACCACACTTTCTAGGCCAGAGGTGTTGGTGCGGATGCTATAGCGATACAGAGACCGCCAACCCAGCACCTGCCCATACCAATCTGCCGCTGCCTGCAGGGATCCCCGCTCCACATTCAACACCACATGATCCCAGTGGGAAAACAAGTTCTCCTCGGCGGGAGCTGAATCGAGGATCCCTGAGCTGGGGATCAAAGAATGCCTGAGTCCATAAGGAGTGCGCAGGCACAGAGCAGGGCAGCCTTCGTCTTCTGCCGGGATCCACTCCACTTGGGCTCCTCGCCTCTGCAAAAGCTCTGCCAAGCCCAACAGCTCTTGCTCCTCCACCGCCAAGGCCACATCCACCACGCCAGGGGAATGTTGCTGCAAATAGCGATCCACCTCATCCCCAGGGCAAGCAGGCTGAGACAGGCGCAAGCGCAGGGATCCCTGACGCAGACAGAGGGTACTGCTGAGCTGTCCTTCCATTCGGAAGCCCCAAACCTGACAAAAGTGTTCCTGCCAACGGGGCAGATCCCAAAGATAGAAGTGCAGGTGATGGATCCCTTGGACGATTCGATTGGACTGGTTCATAGAGCAAGGCACTGCTAACGCGAACGTCGAGTGTCCTGACGTTCTCACGGCAACAGGCGACCTGGGCCGCCCTACCTCAGCATAGGCCCGCCATTTGCCGATGGAAAAGCGTAAAACAACATTAAGAAGGCATTAAGACAGTGTTAAAAAATAGGATAAAAATAAGATTAAAAAACCACGCGACCGAAAATATCCTCAGAGCGCAAGGGACTAAAATTAAATCAGGCGAGGTGTATTTAGAACGCCCAAAAAAGAAACAGAGGAGTTGCTAAAAGCCCTTCGTAGGATCCCTGGAAGCCTTGCAGAGATTGGGTAGTTCTTTGGCTCTTTTTTAAGCCTGCGTGGGGCAACTGCCGAGGTGTCACCTCGCCCTGTCGATAGATTATCAGGCGTAATAGCCGGGAGGATTGTTATGGTTGCCAGTGTGCAGCGTTCTGTAGCATCACCTACAGAATTGAAGGCGGAACCAAGGACAGGATCCAACGCAGCCGGTCAAAAAGTTTTGAGCGATTTTGCGCCGGGATCCTGGCAGCGCTGCATCGATGTCAGAGACTTTATTCAACGGAATTACACCCCCTACACCGGCGATGAAACCTTTTTAGCTGCAGCCACCGAGCGCACCCAGCGGCTGTGGGCCAAGGTCAAGGATTTGATGGCTCTGGAGCGAGAGCGAGGGATCCTAGATGCCGATACTGCCGTTCCCTCTACCATCACCAGCCACGCCCCTGGCTATATCGACCCAGAGCTGGAACAAATTGTGGGGCTGCAGACGGACAAACCCCTGAAGCGGGCCATCATGCCCTTTGGCGGCATCCGCGTGGTGGAGTCTTCCCTCAAAGCCTATGGCTACGAGCTGGATCCCCGCACCAAGGAAATTTTTACCCAGTACCGCAAAACCCACAACGACGGCGTTTTTGATGCTTACACCGAAGAGATGCGCCGCTGCCGCCGCTCCGGGATCATCACCGGCCTGCCCGATGCCTACGGTCGGGGTCGCATCATTGGGGACTACCGGCGGGTGGCCCTCTACGGGGTGGATCGGCTCATCGAAGACAAGCAGGCCCAAAAAGCCAGTCTAGACCTGGACACGATGGACGAAGAGACCATCCGCCTGCGGGAGGAGCTCTCCGAGCAGATTAAGGCCCTACAAGAGCTGAAAGAGATGGGATCCCGCTACGGGTTTGACCTGGGCCGTCCGGCAGCCAACGCCCGCGAAGCCATCCAATGGCTGTACCTGGCCTACCTGGCAGCCGTCAAGGAGCAAAACGGGGCGGCCATGTCCTTGGGGCGGGTGTCCACCTTCCTGGACATCTACATCGAGCGGGATCTGCAGGCCGGGATCCTCACCGAGGAAGAGGCCCAGGAGCTCATTGACCACTTTGTTATGAAGCTGCGCATGGTCAGGTTTTTGCGCACGCCCGAGTACAACGAGCTATTCAGCGGGGATCCCACCTGGGTTACCGAGTGCATCGGCGGCATGGGCCTGGATGGGCGGCCTTTGGTTACCAAAACCAGCTTCCGCATGCTGCATACCCTCTACAACCTTGGCCCAGCGCCCGAGCCCAACTTGACCGTGCTCTGGTCGGAGCGGCTGCCGGAAGCCTTCAAGCGCTACTGCGCCAAGGTCTCCATCGAAACCAGCTCCATCCAGTACGAAAACGACGATCTGATGCGCCCCTACTGGGGAGATGACTACGGCATTGCCTGCTGCGTGTCGGCCATGCGCATCGGCAAGCAAATGCAGTTCTTTGGGGCGCGGGTGAACTTGGCCAAGTGCCTGCTCTACGCCATCAACGGCGGTCGGGATGAGATCTCCGGCGAGCAGGTGGCTCCTGCTTTCGCCCCCATCACCGCCGACGTGCTGGAGTACGACGAGGTGTGGCCGCGCATGGCGCAGATGATGGCCTGGCTGGCCAAGACCTACGTCAACACCATGAACATCATCCACTACATGCACGACAAGTACTGCTACGAGCGCCTGGAGATGGCCCTCCACGACCGGGACGTGCTGCGCACCATGGCCTTTGGGTTGGCCGGCCTGTCGGTAACAGCCGACTCCCTATCCGCCATCAAATACGCGCGGGTACGGGCCATCCGGGATGAGCGGGGCCTAGTGGTGGATTACGCGGTGGAGGGCGACTTCCCCAAATACGGCAACAACGACGACCGAGTTGACTCCATTGCGGTGCAACTGGTGCAGACCTTCATGGCCGAGCTGCGCAAGCACAAGACCTACCGCAATGCCATCCCCACCCAGTCCATCCTCACCATCACCTCCAACGTGGTCTACGGCAAGAAAACCGGCAACACCCCCGACGGGCGGCGAGCGGGCGAACCCTTTGCCCCAGGGGCCAACCCCATGCATGGCCGGGACACGAAGGGGGCGGTGGCGTCGCTGGCTTCGGTGGCCAAGCTGCCCTATGCCGACGCTCTGGATGGGATCTCCAATACCTTTTCTATTGTGCCCGCCGCTCTAGGCCGCACCGAAGAGGAGCGGGTCACCAACTTGGTGGGGCTGCTGGATGGCTACATGCGGGATGGCGGTTTCCACCTCAACGTCAATGTTCTCAACCGCGAGACCCTGCTGCATGCCATGGAGCACCCGGAGCTCTACCCACAGCTCACCATCCGGGTTTCCGGCTATGCGGTGAACTTCATCAAGCTCACCCGCGAGCAGCAACTGGATGTCGTTAACCGCACGTTCCATCAACACTGCTAAAAACAAGGCCGGGGATCCCTGAAGTCCGCCCATACCGGGGTCGATGGAAGGGATCCCCCATCGATAACCGAGGAGGCCCGATGACGATGACTGTTTGTAGCGCTGCAGATCTGGTCAGCCAGTATGTCTCAGGACGGCGCGATTTTCGGGAGATCGATTTGCAAGGGGCTAACCTGCAGGGGATCCATTTGGCCGGTGCCGATCTCAGCTATGCCGACTTCGGCGGAGCCAACTTGGCGGGGGCCAATTTGCGGGGGTGCGATCTCAGCTATGCCGACTTCAGCGGAGCTAACCTATCGGGAGCCGATTTGCGGGGATGTCTCCTCTTTGGCAGCGATTTTCGAGGGGCGCTCTTAGAAGGAGCCTTGTTGGATCACGCAGATGTCGATGCCTATACCCATTTCCCGAAGGATTTCGATCCCAAGGCCCACCGCCTGCACGGCATCGCGGTGGATACCTCCGTGCCTAGCCCACACGACCCATCGGTCTGAGCTGGGTGGGATCCCTGAGCTGACCTTTTGGCTTTTTATCCCGCCTTCTCCCTGCCAGCCAGGATAGCAGCGGTCTAGCTAAAAGACCCTAGGGATCTAAAAAAATCTAGCCCCAACCTAATCCAAAGAGAAACGGAAACTGTGTTCTATTTAACCCGAGTTAGCAATCTGGAAGAAAACCTCAAGATTGATTGATATTTTGCAAAAGTCATCCAGGATAAAAGTATGGATACCGTTATGAACCCCCTGACACCAATTGCTGGGCGCATTCACTCGGTGGAAACCTGTGGCACCGTCGATGGGCCAGGAATCCGCTTCGTAATTTTTACACAGGGTTGTCCACTTCGCTGTTTGTATTGCCACAACCCCGACTGTCGGGATCCGGAGGCGGGACAGCTTGTTACGGTTGAGTCTTTAATTGCCGAGATCCAACGCTACAGGAATTACTTGCGAGGGGGGGGAGTTACGGCTACCGGGGGAGAGCCTTTGCTGCAACCCACCTTTGTAGCTGAGATCTTCCGTCGCTGTCATGAGTTGGGCTTGCACACGGCTTTGGATACCTCTGGCTATGGGCAACTGGAAGCAGCCAAGCCTGTGTTGGAGCATACAGATTTGGTGTTGCTCGATATCAAGTCTTATCTGCCGGAGCTGTATCGAAAGGTTACCGGCGTTTCGCTAGAACCCACTCTTAATCTGGCCCGCTATTTAGACCAGATCCACAAGCCCACCTGGATTCGTTTTGTACTTGTTCCGGGGCTGACGGATCCCGAGGAAAACATTAAGGGCCTGGCCGAGTTTGTGGCCACCTTATCCAACGTGAAGCGAGTGGAAGTTTTGCCCTTTCACAAGATGGGGGAATACAAATGGCAGCAATTGGGATTGCCTTACACCCTTGCCGATGTCGATCCACCCACACCCGAACAGGTGAATCACGCCTTACAAATCTTTCGGGATCAAGGACTGGTGGCTATTTGACAATTCTGCAGTTGCGGCTTGGGTCAGCATAGCCAGGTCACGCTTAGATCCGAAGTGATTCACAGTTAATCTCTAAAACCTCTGCACCGTCTCCAGATTGGCCCTGAGCTGACTGGAATCCAAGTTGATCCCCAGGCTAACTTTACGGACTCTATGTGAACTGAAGAATACCCCAAGAGGAGGGATCCCCAATGGAAGTTTGCGTCACCTACCGCGATGGTGTTCAGTTCCAAGCGGAAAGCCGAGGGCACCGCATTCTCAGCGACCAGCCTTTGGACAATCACGGTCGAGATCAGGGAATGACGCCGCCGGAATGGTTTTTGGCTTCTCTGGGTGCCTGTGTTGGTTTTTATGCCGTCAAATATCTGGAAGCGCGACAGTTGGATCCCAGTGGGTTGGCTGTGGTGGTCACGGCGGAGAAAGTTGAGCATCCGGCTCGCCTAGACAACATTCGCATCCAAGTCAAAATCGGGATCCCGCTGGACGGAAGGCATCAAAAGGGGCTGGAAAAAGCAGTTGATGCCTGCATCATTCACAATACGCTCACCCATCCCCCCACCTTGACCACCGAAATCCAAGTTCCTGCTCCTGTTGGCGTCTAGCTTGCTATAAGGACTCCGTCCTGCTGACGCAATCGGTTACGCAGCGATTTCAGCCAAATATCTGATTGTCGATTATTCCCATTGTCTAAGTCTTGATGAGGTTTTGGAGGGATCCACCGATGCCAGTAACCAATCTAGCCGAGCTGGAAACCTTGATCCAGCAGGTGAAGGCTGCCCAAGCTGAATATGCAACTTTCACCCAAGAACAGGTAGACCGGATTTTTCACAAAGCCGCTCTGGCTGCCAACAACGAACGGATCCCGTTGGCCAAGCTGGCGGTACAGGAAACCGGCATGGGCATTGTGGAAGACAAGGTGATCAAAAATCACTTTGCCTCGGAATACATTTACAACAAATACAAACACGAAAAGACCTGTGGAGTCATCGAGCGGGATGAGAGTTTTGGCTACGAGAGAATTGCTGAACCGGTGGGTCTTTTGGCAGGTATTGTGCCGGTAACCAACCCCACGTCAACGACCATTTTCAAGGCTCTGATCACCCTAAAAACCCGCAACGGCATTATCTTTTCTCCCCACCCGCGGGCTAAACAATGCACCATTGCCGCGGCCAAAGTGGTCAGAGAAGCTGCCGAGGCAGCGGGCGCTCCTGTGGGGTTGATCGGCTGGATCGACGAGCCCACCATCGAGCTTTCTCAGGCCTTAATGCAGCATCCTGAGGTGAAGCTGATCTTGGCTACCGGCGGGCCTGGCATGGTTAAAGCGGCCTATTCTTCGGGCCACCCGTCTTTGGGGGTGGGAGCGGGCAATACCCCGGCAGTGATCGATGCCAGTGCCGACATCCCCACAGCCGTCAGCTCGATTCTGTTGAGCAAGACCTTCGACAACGGCATGATCTGTGCCTCAGAACAGGCAGTGGTGGTGGTGGATGCCATCTACGAGCAGGTCAAGGCCGAGTTTCGCCATCGGGGGGCCTACATTTTGGATCTGGAACAAACCGAAGCCGTGCGCCGCATCCTTCTCAAAGACGGTCGCCTCAATCCGGCCATTGTGGGCCAACCGGTGCAAACCATCGCCACCCTGGCCGGGATCCAGGTTCCCGAAGGTGCCAAGCTGTTGATCGGGGAAGTGGAGAAGGTGGGGCCGGAGGAGCCCTTCTCCTACGAAAAATTGGCCCCTGTTCTGGCCCTCTACCGCGCCAACGATTTCCACAGCGCCGTAGATGTTGCTGTCCAACTGGTCAATTTCGGCGGGCGGGGACACACCTCTGTTTTGTATACAGATCCCGCCAATCGGGACGATATTGCCTACTTTGAAAATGCCCTACAAACGGCGCGAGTGTTGATCAATACTCCCTCTTCCCAGGGGGCAATCGGGGATCTCTACAACTTCAAGCTGGATCCCTCTCTGACTTTGGGCTGTGGCACTTGGGGAGGCAATTCGATCTCCGAGAATGTGGGGCCGCGCCACCTGCTCAACATTAAAACGGTAACCCAACGTCGGGAAAACATGCTCTGGTTTCGGATCCCGCCCAAGGTTTACTTCAAGCCCGGATGTCTGCCTATTGCTCTGCGGGAATTGGCCGGCAAAAAACGCGCCTTTTTGGTGACCGATAAGCCGCTCTTTGAGTTGGGCATATTGCATCCCATCACCCAGGTTTTGGATGAGATTCGCGTGAGCTGGGATGTGTACCACGATGTAGAGCCGGATCCCACCCTCAGCAACGTCAATCGCGGTCTGGAGCAGTTGCGCCAGTTTCAACCGGATGTGATCATCGCGGTCGGCGGGGGATCCCCGATGGATGCGGCCAAGGTGATGTGGCTGATGTACGAGCAGCCCCAGGTGGAGTTTGAAGGCTTGGCGATGCGCTTTATGGACATCCGCAAGCGGGTTTACGAGCTGCCGCCACTGGGGCAAAAAGCTCAGCTCATCTGCATCCCCACCACTTCCGGCACGGGATCCGAGGTGACGCCCTTTGCCGTAGTGACCGATGACCGGGTGGGGATCAAATACCCCCTGGCGGACTACGCCCTCACCCCCACCATGGCCATTGTGGATCCGGATCTCACCTTAAAGATGCCCAAGAAGCTAACGGCTTACGGGGGTATCGATGCCCTCACCCACGCTCTGGAAGCCTATGTGTCGGTGATGGCCAGCGATTTTACCGATGGGCTGGCATTACAAGCCATCAAGCTGCTCATGACCTACTTGCCGCGGGCCTATGAAAAAGGTGCTGCAGATCCCGAAGCGCGGGAAAAAGTCCACTACGCCGCCACCATTGCCGGCATGGCCTTTGCCAACGCCTTTTTGGGGGTGTGCCACTCCCTGGCCCACAAGCTGGGATCCACCTTCCATCTGCCCCACGGACTGGCCAACGCCCTGATGATTACCCACGTCATCCGTTACAACGCCACCGACGCCCCCTTTAAGCAGGCCATTTTTCCCCAATACCGCTATCCCAACGCCAAACACCGCTACGCGGAAATTGCCGATTACCTGCAGTTGGGCGGGGCGGATGACGATGAAAAGGTCATGCGCCTGATTGAGGCCATCGAAGAACTCAAGCGGAAACTGGGGATCCCGGCCACCATTCGCGAGGCCCTGGGGGAGAAAGAGCGGGAGTTTTACGACCGTCTGGAGGCGATGGCGGAGCAAGCCTTTGACGACCAATGCACCGGCGCCAACCCCCGCTATCCCCTCATTCAAGACATGAAGGAGCTGTACGTTTTGGCCTATCGGGGCTGCCGGGTGGATTCTGCCCTCTACCATCAGCCGGAACCAGTGTTGGCCTAAGGAGTAGGGTATGTGGCAACGACTGGATCCCAGTGTGGATATCTGGAGGGCCCGATCCCATCCCCTGAATCCCATTTTTCTGCCCCGTTCGGTGGCGGTGGTGGGGGCCACGGAGCGGGAGGGCAGCGTGGGGCGGACGGTGTTGTGGAACCTCATTAGCCACCCCTTTGGCGGCACGGTTTACCCGGTCAATCCCAAGCGGCACCAGGTGTTGGGGATCCGGGCCTACGAGCGGCTGTCCGCTCTGCCGGAGCCGGTGGATTTGGCCATTATCGCCATTCCGGCAGCGGGAGTGCCCGAGGTGGTGCAGGAGTGCGTAGAAGCCGGGGTCAAGGGCGCCATTGTTCTTTCAGCAGGCTTCAAGGAAACGGGCCCTGCTGGCTGGGAGCTGGAGAAGCAAATTCAGCAGACTATCCAATCGCGTCAGCGGGACGGAGTCCTTGGGAAGCTGCGCTTGATTGGCCCCAACTGCCTAGGGATCCAAAACCCCCACACGGGCTTAAACGCCACCTTTGCTGCCCAGATGGCCCGGCCCGGCAATGTGGGCTTCATCAGCCAAAGTGGGGCCCTGTGCACCTCGATCCTGGACTGGAGCCTGCAGGAAAATGTGGGCTTCAGTGCCTTTATCTCTCTGGGATCGATGCTGGATGTGGGCTGGGGAGACTTAATCGACTACTTGGGCGAGGATCCCCATACCCACAGCATTGTCTTGTACATGGAATCCATCGGGGATGCCCGCTCTTTTCTGTCCGCGGCCCGAGAGGTGGCCCTGAGCAAGCCCATCATTGTCATCAAGGCGGGGCGCACCCAGGCGGCAGCCCAAGCAGCCGCTTCCCACACGGGCTCCCTCACCGGCAGCGATGCAGTGTTGGATGCGGCCTTCCGCCGTTGCGGCGTGCTGCGGGTGGATCACATTGAAGATCTCTTCGACCTGGCGGAGGTGCTGGCCAAACAGCCCCGTCCTCAGGGCCCTCACCTGACCATCCTCACCAATGCCGGCGGGCCAGGGGTGCTGGCCACCGATGCCCTCATCCGCGCCGGGGGATCCCTGGCCCAGCTCTCCCCCCAAACCCTGGAGCAGCTTAACCAGCTCTTGCCCCCCCACTGGAGCCACGGCAATCCCATTGATATTTTGGGGGACGCAGATCCGGAGCGCTTTGCCCAAGTTTTGGAAGTGGTGTTGCGGGATCCCGGCAGCCAGGGTTGCCTGGTCATCCTCACCCCCCAAGCCATGACGGATCCCACGGCCACTGCCGAGAAAGTGGTGGAGACCTGGCGGCGCAGTGGATCCCGGCAGCCTATCCTGGCCAGTTGGATGGGGGGAGCTGGCGTGGATGCGGGCGAGCACATCCTCAACCAAGCGGGGATCCCTACCTATCGCTACCCGGATCAAGCGGCGCGGGTGTTCGGCTATTTGTGGCGATTTAGCTACAACCTCAAGGCCCTCTACGAGACCCCCACTCTGCCCCCTTCAACAGCGGTAGAGCGCGACAAGGTGCAGCAAACCTTTAGCCAAGCTCGGCGGGAAGGTCGAACGCTTCTAACCGAGGCGGAGTCCAAAGAGATCCTGGCCGCCTACGGGATCCCCGTGGTGCCGACGCGGGTGGCCGAGAGCCCCGAAGCAGCAGTGGAAGCTGCCGAGGCCATGGGTTACCCAGTGGTGGTGAAGCTCTACTCCCACACCCTCACCCACAAAACCGATGTGGGCGGCGTGCAGCTCAACCTGCCCGATGCTGAGGCGGTGCGCCGGGCCTTCGGGCAAATCCTCCGCAACGTCAGCGAGAAAGCGGGGCCGGAGCACTTCCAGGGGGTCACGGTGCAGCCGATGGTGGACACGGATGGCTATGAGCTGATCCTGGGGAGCAGCCAGGATCCCCAGTTTGGGCCGGTGTTGCTGTTTGGCAGTGGCGGACAGCTGGTGGAGGTGTTTCAGGATCGCTCCATTGGCCTTCCCCCCCTCAACACCACCTTGGCCCGGCGTCTGATGGAAAACACCCTCATCTACAAAGCCCTCAAGGGGGTGCGGGGACGCCCAGCCGTCGATCTGGAGGCCCTAGAACAGCTCTTGGTGCGTTTTAGCCAACTGGTGGCCGAGCAGCGGGAGATTAAAGAGATCGACATCAATCCGCTGCTGGCTTCCAGCGAGGGCCTGCTGGCTTTGGATGCCCGCGTCATTTTGCGAACCGAGCAGGATCCCCAGGTGCCCTTGGCCATCCGCCCCTATCCCACCCAGTACATCTGGAGCTTCCGGGACGGCATCACCATTCGCCCCATTCGCCCTGAAGACGAGCCTTTGGTGATCGATTTTCACCGCCACGTCTCCGATTACAGCGTCTATCTGCGCTACTTCCACCCGATCAAATACAGCGCCCGCATCGCCCACGAGCGCCTTACCCGCATTTGCTTTAACGATTACGACCGCGAGATTGCCTTAGTAGCAGAAAAACAGGAGCCAGAGGCCAATCGCGTCAGCGGGACGAAGTCCTTAATCCTCGGCATCAGCCGCCTCTCCAGAAAACATGGCTTTCCCCAAGAAGCAGAGTTTGCCATGCTGGTGGCGGATCCCTACCAACGGCAAGGGATTGGCACAGAGCTGTTGACCCGCCTCATTCAGGTGGCCCGCTGCGAAGGGATCCAGCACCTCACCGGCGAGGTTCTTGGCGAAAACGAGGCCATGCGCCGCCTGTGTCAGCGGCTGGGGTTTCAGTTGCGCCCTTCTCCAGAGGATCCTGGCATTCTCAAGGCCACGCTGGATCTCGCTGTCGATGCGGCGATCCCCACCCCCTGTCCTGCCTAGGGATCCTTAAATAAAAACGGTTTGCCGACCGGCTTACCGTAGAATAGGAACAAGGGCCTGCTCCTTCCGCCTACAGCAAGCGGAGCCCCTCTGTCGGAGAGAGGCTGGGGGCGAGGGCGGCCCGAGGTTTTGAGGACGGCTATGGAGGTTACAAAGACAGGCGGGATCCAGAGGCTGCTGGCGAGCGGGGGACGGTGGCTGGGGATGGGATCCCTGCTGCTCTGCCTTCTGCTTGGCCTTGGCGGCTGTGGCCGAGGGGGGGGATTGCAGGGGGAAGTCAGGATCCTCCTCGCTTCTTTTGCGGTGACGCGGGATGCCTACCGGCAGATCATCCCTGCTTTTGAGGCCGATTGGCTGGCGAAAACGGGGCAACGGGTGCGGGTGGAAAGCAGCTACGGCGGCTCGGCAACGCAATCGCGGGCAGTTATTGACGGGCTGGATGCCGATGTGGTGGCCTTGGCCCTGGCTTTGGATGTGGAGCGCCTCGTGGCTGCGGGTCTCATCCAGCCGGGATGGGAAGCCCGCACCCCCAACCAAGGGATCGTTACCCGTTCGGTGGCAGTAATTGTAACGCGGGAGGGCAACCCCCAGGGGATCCGCTCTTGGCAAGATCTGGCTCGGCCCGGCTTGCAGGTGGTTACCGCCAACCCCAAAACCTCAGGGGGGGCTCGCTGGAACTTTTTAGCCCTCTGGAGCGCTGTCCCTGAACCTCAGGCCCTGGCCTTCACCACCCAGGTCTACAAAAATGTCCGTATTTTGCCGCGGGACTCGCGGGAGGCCACCGATGTTTTTTTCCAGAAAGGGCAAGGGGATGCCCTGCTCACCTACGAACATGAGGTGATCCTGGCGGGCTTGCGCGGCCAATCCCTGTCCTATGTGGTGCCCGACCCCAACATTTCCATCGACAACCCCGTAGCCGTGGTGGATGCCAATGTGGATCGCAAAGGTACCCGTGCCGTGGCCGAAGCCTTTGTGGACTACCTATTCACCCCAGAAGCGCAGCGGGCCTTTGCCGAGGTGGGCTTTCGCCCGGTGGAGCCGACGGTGGCCCAAGAGTTTGCCTGGCGGTACCCTCCTGTTGAGAAGCTGGTTACCGTCGCCGACCTGGGAGGCTGGGAGGTTGTCCAAAACCGCTTTTTTGCCGATGGGGCCTTGTTTGACCGCATCCAAGCCCAGTTTTGACGCTCATCCCGCTAACGCAAAGCAAGTAGCAGGAGATTCCCCCTTCACCGAGTCTTGACCCGATGCCCTAGAGGACATCCCCGCCAGAACCTCTCCAGGGGCCTTTGAGGACTTCGTCCCCCTGGCGAGCACCTCACCGCGCTCCCCAACCCGATCCCGCAGCACCATCCCACCGGCAACATCCCTGGGCAGCCAACAGCCACAAGAGCACTCATACCAGCGGGTTCTCAGCGCCTCACCCCACGCCGGACACTCCTGAGAGGTGCCTGCCGCCCTCTCTCTGGCTCCAGCCTTGCCCCGCTTGAACCCAACCCAGGGCAGCGCCGAGTTCAGGAACTGCCCATGACCGGCCTCCACCATAGGCTTGCCCAGCACCCTGCGCCTTGAGGGTGGACTCATGGTCAGGGTTGTGATGGGCGCGTTGTGTATCACCACCTGCTGCCTGCCTTCCTGTGGCGGTGCGCCTTTGTCGGTCATCACACAAAAGCCATAGGCTGAGCAGCCAGCGGAGATGGAGGGATTGTTCTTTCTGCTGGCTCGCTGCTTCACCACCCCTGCTGCACGCGAAGCACTGCAATGAATCTGGGTAGAGATTTGCACCTCAATCCTCGCAGTATCCTGCAAACTGGAGGTGTTGCCCCCGCCAGCTAAAATCTCAAGACGGTTCTCGCTGCCTTCACGGATGAAGACTCTGGGAGGTTTTCCAAAAGCGACGGAAAGTGCCCTTGAGGGGAAAGGTTGCCATTTTTTTCCTGGCCCAGCTTGCCATGCCGACCGTCAACTATCTGCGCATCAGCTTGATCGATCGCTGCAATTTCCGCTGCCAGTACTGCATGCCCGACGAGGCAGAGTTGGCCTGGCTGCAAGCCCCAGAGCGCTTGACTGATGAGGAAATCCTTACGCTGGTTCAAGAGGTGTTTTTGCCCTTGGGGATCGATTGCTTTCGCCTCACCGGCGGCGAACCCCTGCTCAGGCCGGGGCTGGAGTATCTCATCCGGGCCCTGTGCAGCCTGCCTGGGGTGAGAGATGTGTCCCTTACCACCAACGGCTTCAACCTCAGCCAAAAGGCCCAACTCCTCTATGAAGCGGGGCTGCGCCGCATCAACATCAGCTTTGATTCCCTCAACCCCGAGACCTTTCGACTGATCACAGGGCGGGATCGCTGGCAGCAGGTCTGGGCCGGGATCCAAGTTGCCCACCAAGTGGGGTTTGATCCCCTCAAGTTGAATGTGGTGGTGATCCCTGGGCTCAACGAATCGGAAGTGGAAGATCTGGCTGCCCTTACCCTGGAGCGGCAATGGCATGTGCGCTTCATCGAGTTTATGCCCATCGGCAATGCTGCCCTCTTCCAGCAGACGGGCTGGGTAGAGTCTGAGGTGCTGCGACAGCGAATTCGCGCTCGCTTTGGCCTGGAACCCGGGTTTGTGGCCGGCAATGGGCCGGCAGATGTGTTTCGCATCCCAGGGGCAAAAGGCACCTTGGGCTTTATCAGCCAGATGTCGGAGTGCTTTTGCGATCGATGCAACCGCATGCGGCTGTCCAGCGACGGTTGGCTGCGCCCTTGCCTGCTCAACGAATCCGGCCAAATCAACCTGCGGGATCCGCTGCGAGCTGGGATCCCTGCCGAAAGGCTAAGGCAGCAGGTGCGGGAATTGCTGGACATCAAGCCGGATATCAACTTCAAAGGGCGGGACACCGGCAGCCAGGGATCCTACCGGCGCACCATGTCTCAGATTGGCGGCTAGCGGGGATAAGGGATCCGCAAAAGCTGGTTGACCGGTGGGTGGGCCACCTGCAACTGTTTCCCATCCGGCCACTGGATCTGGATTTCCTTGACCCCTGTTTCGGATCCCAGGCCAAAGTGGGCCACCGGCTCCATCTGACAGAGGTAGCCGCTGCCGGCGTCGATGGCCTGGATCTGGGTACGGGTGGAGGTGAGCAGCCTTACCAACGCGCCGCGGGCCGGGGCTCCCTGGCGGGTGAGGGGCAGAACTCTCAGCCAGTTGTTGGCATTGGCCTGAGGGCGATAGAAGCTGAGAGGCTGGGCGCCAGACTCCCCATGGGCAATCAACAATTCCAGACGACCATCCCCATCCACATCGGCCACTGCTGCTCCTGTCCCCAATCCCTGCGGCTCGGCAGCATCTCCAATGTCAATGGCTTGCCAACGGCCTGAGCGCCAAGCAAACAGACGGTTGGGCTCGCCGATGTTGTTGAAAAACAGCTCTGAGTAGCCGTCGTTGTCGAAGTCGGCAGCGATGACTGTGCGAATGCGGGAGGGCCTAGCCAACTCCGGGGGGGCTACATCCTTAAAAAAACCGTCGGGGGTCTGGATCCAGAGGCGATGGGGGCCTTCCCAGTTGCCATAGAGCAAATCCAGCCGTCCATCCCCATCCAGATCCACCGCCGCCACGCCGCGCCCATGCTCGTCGGGATCTGCTAGGCCCACCTCAGCGGCAATCTCTTCAAAGGTGCCATCTCCCCGGTTGCGAAACAGAAAGTTAGGTCCCTGCTCATTGACGGCAAAAATGTCCATCCGCTGCGAGACCAAGGGCACGGCCACCAACCCCCGCCCGCCCGTCACCCGATTCAATCCCGCTTCCGGCGCTACATCGGCGATCATCTGGTTGGAGGCCAGCTCATACAGGCGCATGGGGCCGCCGTAGTTGGCTACGAAAAATCCATAGCTCCCCTGGCCAAGACGATCCACACAGGCTACAGAGCGACCTGCGGTCAAGTTGAGGGCATCTTGGTTTTGCGGCAGGGAGAACAGATCCACCCAGGCGGATCCCTGCCAGTCGAAGAGGCGATCCCCAAAGCGCTTGCGCCCGCCGAAGGTATCGGTGTTCAAGACATAAAGTTCTTCCTGCCCGTCCCCGTCAAAGTCGGCAGCAGCCACCCCAATTGCCATGCGCCCTGCATCGGCCAGGGTGTCGTCTGCTTGATCCACCAGGGTTTGCCCATCCCACTTCAAGACTCGATTCGAGCCGCGGAACCCGCACACAAACAGCTCAAAGGCCCCATCCCGATCCAAATCGCAAGCGGCAACCCCGTAGAAAAGGGCAGGTGGGTTAAAGCGGATCTGCGAGCTGCAATCTTGAAACATGGGGATCCCATCGGAGAACAATAGGAACTGGTGGAGCTTCCAGCTCTGATGGTATGCTGGATCTTCGCTGGAACTTCCCCTTCAACCATGCCACGCATCAAATCTGCCATCAAGCGCGTTCAGATCGCAGAGCGGAATCGGCTGCGCAATAAAGCCACCAAAGCCATGGTGCGCGCTCTGATGAAGAAAGTGATCTCCCTCTCAACTGCCTATGCCGCCAACCCACAGCAAGAAACTCTGCAGGAAATCCAGGCGGCGATGAGTGCTGCTTTCAGCCGCATTGATAAAGCTGCCAAAACCGGCGTCCTGCACAAAAACACAGCCGCTCGTCGTAAGGCTCGGCTGGCCCGGATTGTGAAGCTATCTGTGGCTTCCTCGGAAAAATCCCAGGCTGAGGCTTTGGGTGGGCGTGATTGACTTCTCCTGCTGCTTCGGAAGTGGTGCTTGTGCGGGATTTCAGCCGCACGCAAACGAGATTTTGCCTCGGTGCCGGCAGGGATCCCAAGTAGCAGCCAAAACCTAATCTTGAGTATCCAACCTGCGCACCAACCAGCGCCGCAGCGGATGCCACACCGGCAAGGATAGGATCCAGCGGGATTGCTGCTCCAGCATGAGACGCTCCACCGGATACAGGCCGAACAGCTCATAGCGGCTTTGGGCAATCAGGATCCCCATCGTGAAGCTGACACAGAGCAACAACCCCAAAGTCGGCCATCCTGGGCGGTGAAACAAGGCATATCGCAGGCCCGTCCAAGTAAAGTAATCCCACAGGCGGGCTATATCCGCTCGCAAAGCCCAAAGGCTAGGGATCCCGACCACCAGCCACAACAGGCCCAGAAAGATGAAGCTACCGCCGTGGTAGAGGCGCAACAGGCGCTTGGCTGCCGGAGACAGAGCTTGAGTGCCAGAGGCAGCTTTCTTTTCCGCAGCTGAGCCAGGATCAGGGAGCAAGGGCATGGGGATCCCAATTTTCGACACCTCAACACCCATTTTGGACTTATCTCCGACGCAATAGCTCGGTTGCATGGGATCCTCGAACTCAAACGAGTACTTTTCTGCTTTCGGCTCGTCCATTTTAAGGGATCGATGCACAGGGAGCCCAGTTGTGGCTCTCCCGCTGCACAGCGCCATCCAAAAAGGCACTGATCAAAGCATCTGCTCAAAGCATCTGCCGTCTGCAAGTCTTCCTTATCCGTACAGTCAAGTTTCCTGAGAGACGCCCAGACGTCCCGTTCCAAGAGCTTGGCAGACGATCTCTTTGACGTTCATATCCTGAGCGAAAACCAACATTCCCATGGTGAAGGGATCCCGCCCTGGCTCCCCAAGGCAAACCGCGCAATTTGCCCAAGCAACACTGCGGAAATCCAAGCCAGAGGCAGGTGGGCAGGGTTGGGGATTGGGAACTTGGTCGGGGATATAATGGCTCTGCATCCTTTTCTTCGGCCTTGCTAGCTCAATGGATAGAGCACCGACCTTCTAAGTCGATGGTTGCAGGTTCGAGTCCTGCGCAAGGCGCTGGCCTTGCCCTCTAAGCCTTGCTTGGGGTTTCCGACAAGCTGACCTGATGGGGGCACCACATCTGAACCATCACCTGCCGAGAGTGGCTTTCTACCCGCAGGGATCCCTGCAGCAGCTCCACTGCCTTTTGAACCAGCGATAGACCCAAGCCCGTTCCCCCAGCGTTGCGGCAATCCAACTGGGGGAGGCGATAGAACTTTTCAAAAAGGCGGGGCAACGCTTCTGCAGGAATTTCCACCCCTGTATTGCGCACCGTGATCAGCCAGCCGGGACGGCCATTGGAGTTAGCCTGGCTCACACTCAAATAGATGCTTTCCCCAGTGGGGGTGTACTTACACGCATTGTTTAAAAGCTCGCTGACCACCCGCGACAAGAGGCTCTCATCCGTGCAGAGGGGCCAAAGGTCGGGATCCCATTCCACCTGGAACTGTTGGCCTTGCTGCGCAGCCCGCAGCCGGAAGGGCTCGGCAAGATTGGGGATCCATTCCTGGGGAGATAAACAGGTAAGTCTGAGGGCTTTGTTTCCGGATTCGAGGGCTTGCAATTCCAACAGGTCGTTGATTAACTCCAGCTCGCGGTTGGTCTCCATCTCCAAAATCTGCAAGTAGCGCCTTTCCCGCTCGGTTAGGTTGGCTTTAGATAGAAACCCAATAGCCAGCTTCATGTTGGTGAGAGGTGTGCGCATTTCGTGGGAGACCATGTGCAGAAACTCATCTTTGAGTTGGTTGAGCTCCTGCAACTGTTGCACCTGACGCTGGATCGTTTGATAAAGACGTGCTTGGCGAATGGCGATGGCACATTGGCCGGCTACCCGTTGGATGAGCTGTTGTTCCCGCTCGGTAAATATCTGCCCCGGTGGACGGGAGCCACAAATATTCCCCAAAACAAGCAGTTCCTCGTGTTGAGCTGTCAGATCCCTTTTGTCGCAAATGGGAGCGATGATCAGGGTGTAGCGGTCGTGGTTGGGCCAGCAGGGGTGATGGAAGTTGCTCAATTGGCAGAGCTGTCCGCGCTGGAGCTGACGAAGCACATGGGCGAAATCCGCAAACGAAACCTCCAGGGGGAAGCGCCGGATCCCTTCTCCGGCCAAATAGTCCACCGCCAAAACGCTGACCTGCCGCTCTGGGTCATACAGGGCAATGGCGCAATTGGATAGGTTCAAGCTGAGGGCCAATTCTCGGGCCACCGTTTCCAAGATTTTTTGTTCGTCCAAAGTGGAGCGAATTTCTTCGGTGATGAGCTGGAGTAGCGCTTCGTCGTTGTAAGCTTGTTCGAGCTCTGCATTGCGCACCCGCACTTGGTAATCCAATTCAGCATTGGCCTGCTGCAGCTTTTGATAAAGCTCTGCCTGCTGAATGGCCACTGCCAGGTGCTCCCCGATAGCCTTGGCCAGCTCGATCTCATCGGTTTGCCAATCCGGATCTGAAGTCAGGCGCCGCAGCGATAGCCCGCCCCACATTTGTTCCTGACAAGCCACCGGGATCACCAGCCAAGGGCCCAGTTGGTATTCTCGCTTCTCATAAATGGCAAAGGGATCGGCAATCTGCTCCGGATCCTGGACATGAAAAATTTGCAGCCGTTTCAAATGATCGAAAACCATAAAATCCCTGCTATCCGGCAGTCGCAGGTTCAGATTGTTGGGCAAATTAGGAAATCGGCTATGGCTGGCAATGCCCAACCACACGGCCTCAGCGGGCAGGTACTGATAAAGGGTAACTCGTGCTGCCTGCAACACTGCCCCCACTTCCCGCACCGCCACATCAAATAGGGTGGGTAAGTCCAGAGAGGTGTTGATGGCCTGAATGAGCTGGCTGAACAGTCTTTCTCGCTGCAATTGCCGCTGCAGCTTCAGCTCGGCTTGCTTACGAGGGGTGATGTTTCTGATGATCATCAGGACTTGATCTTCCCCATAGGGGACGATGCGAGCCTGCCGATATTGGGGCTGAGGGGATCCCTCTGGGCAGGGGTATTCGATCTCTTGAGCTTGCCGGGTTGCTAGGGCCAGCTCCAGATGCTCGCGAATGGCTTGGGCTATGGGTTCCGCCCCACCGGTGCAACCGGTATCAGGAAACAGCTCTTCAGGAGTTTTGCCCAGATAGTAGGCAGGGGGATGGGGGACAGAAAAATGGCTGGGCGGCTTGAACTCCAGACATCGGCCCTGGCGATCCAGACGAAGCAGCATGTCGGGCAGGGCTTCCAGGAGCTGGCGATAGTGGCGCTCTCGCTCGGCCAAGGTGATCTCTAATTGCTTGCGCTCGCTGATATCCAGGGTCACCCCGACAACCTGGCCGGGATCCCCTTTCGGCCCCAAGAGCACAATCCCCTGGGAAAGCTGCCAGCGCATCTGGCCGTCGGCCTGGTAAACCCGATATTCCACCGAAAAGTTGGGATCCCCCTCTACCGCCCTGGGCCCAGCCGTCTGCAAAGCTTCTTTCACCCTTTGGCGATCTTCCGGGTGAACGTGCTGCAAAAACACTTCCAGGGTGAAATCTTGGCCGGGATCCAGCCCGTATTTGGCCTTGCATTGGGGAGAGGCAATCAACTCCCAGGTGCGCAAATCCAGTTGCCAATAGCCCAGTTGGGTGGCTTCTAAGGCCAAATAGAGATGCTCCGGATAAAAGCTGCCGTCTCCTGGCCGCACCGGCACCAGGCGGTATCGAGTTGAAGCCATCTCCCTCACCAGACGGTTAATTTGCCGCAAGCCCTGCCTCATTGTGGACGATTTTCAGGAGACGTGAGGGATCCTACTATTCGAATTGCTAGAAATTCCTAACCTTGAGCATGGCTTCAGGGTAACTCTTAGATATGTGTTCTCCGACACCAAACCTTCAACTTGAGCTGGACTTCAACTTCACGGGGAGAAGGCCTAGGGTCACACCCTGCTGATGCGACCGGGAGGCTTTGGGCCGGGCTTGTGGGAAAGGGGGGTGCCTCTGCTATAGTATCGTCAGTTGCATTTCGGATCCCAAGTGGTGGGATCCCCCTGGCAGGTAGGGTTGGGGCAGGCTTCGAGATGTCTTTGCGCTCTTGCGAGAGTTGACGTTGCGTTGAGCTTTCTCGGTGTGATCCTGCCCTTAGCCTGCGTGAAGCGTTTTCTCTTTTTTATGCTTTCCTGTGCAACGTTAAGCCTGACGTTTAATCACAGAAAACTTCTCCTGCTCTCGAGTTTGGGTTTATCTGTAGTAAGACCTGTATTCAGATTTTCCCGATGGGTTGACGGTTTCCTGTTCGCCCTGGCGCGGCTTCTCAAGGTGCCGTTGCCCTCTTCATTTGGTTAGCGGACGGGGAAACAGAAGATTGCTAGATCTGGACAATTAGCAGGGCCGAGGTTGTCTTCACTTCCTTGGGCTTTGGCTTAAGTTTTCCTTTCCCCGGGTATCTCTTGCAAAGTTGCCCGATGTTGGCGATGGCAACAGGATAGTCTGTTTAGCCTGCTGTTAGGTTTTCTGGATTCTCTGAGTTGGGTTGATGGGCTGGCCCGCGGCATGGCGAGCGAAGGGATCCCTTTGACCTTTCTCAGCAGACTTCTCCCTATTTTTTCCTAGCTCAACTCAATCATTTTCCAACCGAAGAATTCAAGGTTATTGCTGTGGTTTGTAAAGTTTCTCCCAGTTTGGATCGACATAGCCAGTCGAGTGAATCTGCTTTGCTTGGCCAGGCTTCATTGCCCCAAGGCCACCCCTTGGATCCCCTCAGTGCTGAGGAGATGCGGCAAGTGGTGCAGATCCTGCGCCGGCAACGGCCCCTCAGTTCTCAGGGGCGCTTTGTAACCATCCAGCTACACGAGCCGGATCGGCCTTGGATGGAAACTTGGCAGCCGGGGCAGCCGTGGGATCGGCAGGCTTTTGTGGTGCTGTTGGATCCGGCCAGTGGCAACACCTACGAAGCCGTGGTCTCTCTGTCAACACAGCAGGTGCGCTCTTGGCAGCTCGTTCCGGGCGTGCAGCCCCCCCTGTTGGATGATGAGGTGTACGCCTGCGACCGCCTGCTCAAGGAGGATCCCCAATTTTTGGCGGCTCTGCAGCGGCGGGGGATTGCCGATGTGGATTTGGTGATGGTGGACTACTGGACGGTGGGCTACTTCGGGATCCCGGAAGAAGAAGGGCGGCGGCTGGTGCGAGGCTTTTGTTTCCTACGTACTTCCCCTTGCGACAACGGCTATGCCCGCCCCATCGAGGGGCTCTACCCCTGGATTGACCTCAACCGCATGCAAGTTGTCAAGGTGGAGGATCGGGGTCTGTGGCCCTTGCCGCCGGAGTCCGGTAACTTCGACGAGCTGTTTTTCAAAGATTTTCGCCAAGACTTGAAGCCGCTAGAAATCACTCAGCCCCAAGGGGTGAGCTTCCAGGTGGACGGCCACCACATCCGCTGGCAGAAGTGGGATCTGCGCATCAGCTTTAACCCGCGAGAAGGGCTGGTGTTGCACCAAGTGAGCTATGAGGATCAAGGCCGCCTTCGCCCCATTCTCTATCGGGCTTCGGTAGCAGAGATGGTGGTACCCTACGGGGATCCGCGGGATCCCCACTTCCGCAAAAATGCTTTTGATGTGGGGGAATACGGCATTGGCATGCAGGCCAATTCCCTGCAGCTGGGCTGCGACTGCTTGGGAGAGATCTACTACTTCGATGCCTGGTTGCCCACCAACAGCGGCGAGCCCATGCTTTTGAAAAATGCCGTCTGTATGCACGAGGAGGACTTTGGGGTGCTCTGGAAGCACACCGACTGGCGCACGGAACGGGCGCAGGTGCGGCGCTCGCGGCGGTTGGTGCTTTCCTTTTTCACCACCATTGGCAACTACGACTACGGCTTTTTCTGGTACTTCTACCAGGATGGCACGCTGGAGTTTGAAGCCAAGCTCACCGGCATTATCAACACTTGCGCTACGTTGCCGGGGGAAGAGCCGGAGTTCGGCGTCTTGGTGGCACCCCAATTGTCTGGCCTCAACCACCAGCACTTTTTCACTGTCCGCCTCGATATGGCGGTGGATGGGCCGTGCAACTCCCTCTATGAAGTGCATGCAGAACCTCTGCCTCTGGGGCCGGATAACCCTCACGGCAACGCCTTTCGCGCCCGCTCCACCCTGCTCAAAACCGAGCAGGAGGCTAAGCAAACGGTGGATCCCTTGCGAGGTCGCTACTGGAAGATTGTCAACCCCAATCGCCACAACCGCCTGGGACAGCCGGTGGCCTACAAACTGATGCCGGGGGAAAACGTCCAGCTTTTGGCCCACCCCGACTCTTGGCTGTACCGACGGGCGGGCTATCTGGCCCACCACCTCTGGGCCACGCCCTACCATCCCGGCGAGAAGTTCCCAGCAGGGGACTACCCCAACCAACACCCCGGTGGCGAAGGGCTGGTGAAATGGACGCAAGCGAACCGATCCCTGGAAAACACCCGTCTGGTGCTCTGGTATAGCTTTGGCTGCAATCACTTCCCCCGCACCGAAGACTGGCCGGTGATGCCGGTTAGCTACATCGGCTTTATGCTCAAGCCCCTAGGCTTCTTTGAGTGCAACCCGGCTTTGGATGTGCCCCCGCCTCCGCCAAAGATCAAAGGCTGCTGCAGCTTGAGTCATTCCAACCAGCAGTGAGCGCCATATCCACCCCCTGTCCCTCATCGCGCTGACCGAATCGGGATCCAACGGATTTGGGTGGGCTGTCAAGAATATCAAAAAGCCCAGAAGCCTTGCTGTGTAGGAACTTCTGGGCATTGTCCAACTTTGGGAAATGGAGCTGACGGGAGTCGAACCCGTGTCCGAGATGGGTACTGAGGGATCACTCATTCACAGGTTTAGCCTCTTTGACCCTCGAGGCGGGGATCGCCGTTTGGATCCCGGCGATGGGAGTTCTCCGCCTGATCTTGGTCTCTCCCTCGACGGAGCCGGAGTAGAGAGCTGCACCCGTTGGGGTTGTGATCCGCCCACTTAACGGGGTCGTGAGCAGATCCTCGAGCTCAGAGTAAGTTTTCGGTTACTGAGCCTTAGGCAGCCAAAGCAGCCGCTTTACGAGCAAAGGGTACGACGTTGTTCGCACGTACTTTTTTGAGCCTGGTGGTAACGGGATAAGCTCAATCCCGACCTGCATCATGAACCCATGTTCGCCACCCCGTCGAAACCGTTACAGCCCCAGGGTTGACTTGAGTCCAGCATAGCAAGATTTTTGGGGATACGGCCAGAACCTTTGCGGATGTGACAGAAGCTTTGCTAATATGACGAAGCTGCAAACTTGGGTCGGTAGCTCAGCGGTAGAGCACTCGGCTTTTAACCGATTGGCCCAGGGTTCGAATCCCTGCCGACCCATGTCAGTCTTCCCCTTCCAAAATGCGGGGCACCTTGAAGAACATGTCTGCCCGGTCAGGGGCGTTGGCCAGGATCCCTTCGATATCCGGGTAGGGCTCGACTTCATCGGGGCGGGTGGGCAGTTCCATGTCCAGGACGTGAAAGGTGGGCTCTACCCCCTCCGTGTCCAGCTCCTTCAGTTGCTCCACGTAGGCCAAGATGTCTGCTAGCTGCTCTGTGAACTGGATCTCTTCCTCCTCGGTCAGCTCCAGACGAGCCAAGTGAGCAACATGTTGGACTTCTTCCCGTTTCAGCATCCTCTCCTCCGGCTCCCAGATTATCGACTTGACTTAGCCCAGGGTAGCCGAGATCAACCGTTCGCGTTAACGGAACGGAGTCCTTCTGCAGGAAAGCTCAGTACACCTCCAGGTTGGCGCGCCCGGTGGTTTTCAGCCAGTTTTGGGCCTCGATGTAGTTGTTGGGGGCAATGCGAATGGCCCGAATCCAGTACTGGGCAGCCTCGTTGAACAGGGCCTCTGCTGTTTCCTCATCCCCGGCTTGCAGGCTCAGCTCGCCCTTGTGGTGCAGCAATACGGCAATGTTGTTCAGGGCAGAGCAAAGTCTTGGGTTTAACTCCAGAGCTTGGTGATAGTACTCCAGAGCCTTGTCCAGTTCGCCGTTGCTCTGGTAGATCAGGCCCATGTTGTAGAGGATGTAGCTGCGGTCTTCTTCCCCTTGCTCGAGGGCGAGGGCTTCTCTGTAGTTTTCTAGGGCCTCGGCATATTCTCCTTCGCTCTGAGCGGCCATGCCATCCCGGTAGTAGGCAAAGGCTTTCTTTTCCTCGGAACTCACCCCTGGCAGCAGCTTCAGGATCAGATCGGCCATGACGGTGAAGGTCTTGTCAATGAAGTTGTCGTTCTTCATGCTGCGCGGCATGGCTGACCCCTTTTAAGTTTAGGACTAAGGATCTCTACTCTTGCGTTGTATCACGCCCAAGGCGGGATCCGAAACACAACCCCGTACTGCCCGCCCCACCTCTGGTGAGGTTTTTGCTATGCCTGCGGGAGGGGAACTGCAACGCTGCTGCAACGAGGCTGCGAACGGCTTGGCCAAGGAACTTCCGAGCCTGTTAAGACCGTGTCGAGGAGCGCTTGCTCAGGCGCACAGGATGCCACTGCACGGTTTCGCCGGGGCAAACCTCGAGCTCACAGGCGGTGTCGATCAGCCGCTGTGCCTGCGCTTGAGGGGTGGGATAGCGGGCCAGATCTGCATCCACCAGGTGGGGATGTTCCTGCAACAGCCGCATGAGAAACTCCTGCAATTCCTCGGGGCTGAGAAATTGCTCCGGCAAGCCCGGGATCAGCAGCACATAGTGGTTGGCAGCACGCAACAGTTCGGGTTCTGAGTCTGACATGGTGTGCGGTTGGGCGTCTTCCTTCCATCATGAACCAACAGGTTGCGCCTCTCTTGATATCCTGAAAAAGACTTTCCTTGCTCTTGTCCTCCGTCTTGTTGGCGTTTGAGATTTGCTTTCCCTATGGCCAAGCCGCGCACCCTTTCTGGCATTCAGCCCTCTGGCGAACTGCATTTGGGCAACTACTTGGGGGCAATTAAAAACTGGGTGGCCGAGCAGGAGCACTACGAGAACTTTTTTTGCATCGTCGATCAACACGCCATCACCGTCCCTCAGGATCCCAAGCTGCTGAGGGAGCGTACCCGTTCGCTGTTTGCCCTTTATTTGGCCTGCGGTCTCAGCCTGGAGCATTGTGTGCTGTTCGTGCAGTCCCATGTGCCTGCCCATACGGAGCTGGCCTGGCTGTTCAACACCATCACCCCCATGAACTGGGCGGAGCGCATGATCCAATACAAGGAGAAGAAGGAAAAACAGGGGGAGGAGACCAGCGTTGGCTTGTTCAGCTACCCGATTTTGCAGGCGGCAGATATTTTGCTCTACCAACCCAAGTATGTGCCGGTGGGGGAGGATCAGCGGCAGCATATTGAGCTGTGTCGGGACATCGCTCGCCGCTTCAATGACCGTTTTGGAGAGGTGTTTCTGATCCCAGAGGCCCTGATTCGTCCGGAGGGGGCGCGGGTGATGAGCTTGACCGACGGTACGCGGAAGATGTCCAAGTCGGATCCCTCGGATTTCAGCCGTATTCATCTGCTGGATGACCCAGATACCATCCGCAAGAAGATCCAAAAATGCAAGACCGACCCCATTCGGGGCATTACTTTTGACGATCCGGCTCGTCCCGAAGCCCACAATTTGTTGACGATTTACATGCTCACCTCCGGCAAAAGCAAGGAGGCGGTGGCGGCTGAGTGTGCCGAGATGGGGTGGGGGCAGTTCAAGCCCCTCCTTGCCGACAGCATCATCGCTGCCCTGGAGCCCATTCAGCAGCGCTACCGGGAACTGTGGAGCAACCCGGACCACCTGCTCGTTCTGATACGGGAGAATGCCGCTAAGGCCCGGGCCATCGCCGAGCAAACGCTACAAAGGGTGAGAGAGGCCATGGGGTTCTTGCCCCCCTGAGGGATCCCTGCCCAAGCTTTGATGGGATCAGTCGGGGTTGCCATCGCGGATCTCGACGGTGCTCAAGGCGCTCACCAGCCAGTCTAAACCCAGCTCTGAGAGGATCCCTTTCCAGCCCAGGTGGAGGCGCTCCTGCCATTCTTGCCGGTGGTTAATCAAATACACGCAGACCAGAGTGATGCCCACTCCCAGCCATTGCAGCCGCGTCAGCGATTCCCCCAGAAAGGTGCTGCCAAACAGCAGGGCAAAGAT
Organism: Thermostichus sp. MS-CIW-37; assembly: GCF_054060065.1. NCBI lineage: Bacteria > Bacillati > Cyanobacteriota > Cyanophyceae > Thermostichales > Thermostichaceae > Thermostichus > Thermostichus sp. MS-CIW-37. The sequence goes on from NZ_JBSSCV010000002.1 coordinate 107,711, forward strand.
GGGGGTGAGGAAGGTCAGGGAACTGAACTCGGTGAGGTTTTCCTGGGAGGCGAAATAGAAGAAGAGGGCATAGGCCAAGGCGCTCCCCATCACCGAAGCGTAGAGGAGGCCCAGCCAGTGGATCCCGCTCAGGTGTTGCCATTGCTGGGTTTCTGTTAGTGCTGACAGCAGGATCAACGGCAGGCTGCCCAACACCATGTGCCAGCCCGTCGCCAGCACCGGATCCGCCACCTCCGCCACCTTGGGCATCATCACGGTGCCAACTGCCATCGACAGGGAGGCCATCAACATCCAAACGACGCCGGCCCCCAACTGCAGGGATCCCCCACCGGATAGGCCGATGAGGCCAATGCCGAAAACCCCCAGCCCCAGGCTCAGCCAGCCCAGGGATCCCATCCGCTCTCGATAAAACCAGGTGGCCATCAAAGCCACCGCCAGCGGCTGCGAGTCAATGAGCACGGATCCCAGGCCCGCCCCTGTCTCTTTCAGCCCTTGGGCCAAAAATCCCTGAAAACATGTGCCATCCACCAGCGCAAACGCCAACACCCATAGCCAGCCGCGCAGCCCTCTGGGATGCCAGGCGTGAGACGCAGAACCCCGCCCCTGCCAGAGCCGAAAGGCCAGAACCAGGATCCCTGCCGGCAACAACCGCAGAATGGCAATAAAGAGGGGGGTGGTCTCGGAGAGGGCATCTCGCATCACCACCATCGCCGAGCCCCACAGGAAAAAGGGGGCAATCATCAGGAGGCGTTGCCAGATAGGCTGAAAGAACAGGTCAGACTGAGCCATAGGTGCTTCAAACTTGGAGACGGAAGTTAACCCCATGTTAAGCGCTGGGGCAGCTCAGTTACAAATCTTAACTGTTGATGCATATTATGCCTGGCATGGGATCCCTGGAGGGCTTTCTCAACCTGGACAAGCCGGCGGGGCTCACCTCCCACGACTGTGTGGCAGTGGTGCGGCGGGTCTTGCGCACCCGCAAGGTGGGGCATGGGGGCACCTTGGATCCGGCGGCAACGGGGGTTTTGCCGATTGCGGTGGGACGGGCAACACGCTTTTTGTCGTTTTTGTCGGGGGATAAGGTGTATCAAGCAACCTTCCGATTGGGACAGCGCAGCGACACCGACGATGCCGAAGGGCAGATCCGGGTGGGATCCCCTTGTCCTGGGTTGAGTCGCGAGCAGGTAGAGCAGTGCTTGCGGGAGTTTACCGGCGAGATCTGGCAGGTGCCGCCCCTCTACAGCGCCCTTAAGCGCCAGGGGAAAAAGCTCTACCAGTTGGCCCGTGCCGGCGTGGAGGCTGCGGAACTCCAGTTGGAACCCCGACGGGTGGTCATTCGGCAACTGCGCATCCTGGGCTGGCGAGCCGGAGACTTTCCGGAAGTGGATCTAGAAATTGCCTGTGGCCCCGGCACTTATATCCGTGCCCTTGCCCGCGATGTGGGGGAAAAATTGGGCTGTGGAGGGCTGATGAGCCGGCTGCGACGGCTGCAAAGTGGCCCCTTTCGCATCGCAGAAAGCCTGCCCCTGGAGAAATGGCAGGGATCCGCGGATCCCGCTGCCGCCCTGTTGCCCATCGAGTGGGGATTTGCCGATTGGGGTGCGGTACAGCTCTCTTCCGCCGAAGCGAAGCAGTGGCTGCAGGGTCAGGCCATTCCCCTCGACCGGCCCATTATCGGTGCCCCTACTTTGCGGGTGCTGGATGAGGAGGGCAAGTTTTTGGGCTTGGGGTACGGTCAGGCAGGTCAGCTCAAGCCGCTGCGGGTGTTGTCGCCGGATCCCTAGAGTGTTGCAGAAAGGTTACATTTTTGTAACAACATTGGCCATTGTCTCAGAGGGAAGTGGGAAAGAAACCCCCGCATGCTAAACTTCTGAGGGCGAATGGGAGCCTGAAGCGTTGCCGTTGCCGGGCTCTGGTTCAATTCTCCAGGGCTGACCTTTGGATGTTGTCCGGCAAAATCTCTTCTCATTTTTTCATCTCAAGCTACTTTACAAAATAAAGTCACAAGAATGGAGCTGGGGATATGCGGGATGCCGTAACCACGCTGATCAAAACCTACGACCTGACGGGCCGCTACTTGGATCGGGAGGCAATGGATGCGCTCAAGGCTTTTTACGACTCGGGGCTGCGGCGCATCAAGGCCGTAAACGTGATCAATCTCAACTCAGTGGATATCGTCAAAACGGCTGCTGCGGCCATGTTCGCCCAGGTGCCGGATCTCATTCGTCCGGGAGGCAACGCCTACACCACCCGCCGCTACGCCACCTGTTTGCGGGATATGGACTACTTCTTGCGCTACGCTTCCTACGCGCTGGTGGCTGCCGACAACAGCATTTTGGATGAGCGAGTCTTGGCCGGCTTACGGGAGACCTACAACTCCCTCGGTGTGCCCATCGCCCCGACGGTGATTGGCATTCAAAACATGAAAACCCGCACCCTGGAGCTGCTTGGCTCTGGCGAAGACTACAGCTTTGTGGCCGAGCCCTTCGATTACCTGAGCGCTAAGCTGAGCGAAACCGATATCTAAACCGATATCTAAGCGCCTGCTCTTATTCGTCGGCATAGGGGTTTGGCGGCACCGGTATCGGCTCCACCTGCTCGGCAGCGATTACCAACTGAGATTGGCCATCCCGCTGCTCCACAGCCATGCGCCCCTCCAGACGCAGCCAACTGTCGGCAGTTAACTGTTCTGCCTCTGGCCAGCGCACCGGCAAGCCCACGGGGTAAGCATCGGCAGCACAGCAGCTAACCAAAAACCGAGCAATAACAAAGTGGTCGGGTCGCTCGTCAGGAATGACGAACCCCTGCACCCGCACCGGCTGGTCTTCATAGGTGTAGGGATCCGGGTAAACATCCAAGGTGCGCACCCAGTCCAGCAGAGTTCGCTGACGGGGGTCGAGCTTGGGGCGAAAAGCCTGCGGCTGGCTACGAGATACCCCCAGATAGGGAGATACCCCTCGGTTGAGGGCAGTTTGGCTGGAGAGTGGTCGTGGCTCGACCCAAAACCCCAGCAGTGCTGTCAGGATCAACAGTCCTGCGCCCAGCCGCGGCCCCAGTAGCGAGGAATGGACTTCAGAAGAAGGGACTTTGGCTCCTCGCCAACGGCCAATCCCCAAGCCCAACAGACACAGCCCGGCCAACAGCGCCACATTCACGTAGCCGGGATTGATCAACATCAGCAGGGTGCCCCGCCAGCGATAGACGATCAGCAGGATCCCTAGCAACATCAACCCAACCGCCTCCCAGTAGGCTGTATTGCCCCACCGCAACGGTTTGGACTCCGTCCCGCTGACGCGACCGACAGGCCGAGACATACCCTTGGTTTTCGCGTGCGGTTCCTCTGGATTTTGTTTTTCTCGAAGACGACCAGAACTGCTTTTGGGCATGGGTTGCAGCTTTTTCACACCACTCCGAGCCTAAGTTTAGCAATCCTCGCGGAAGTGCCCACTGCCGGCGTTGGGGAATGCCTGTGCTGCCAATTTCCCAGTCACAGGTATCGGGTTGCCCGAATAAGGCAAGGACTCCGTCCCCCTAACGCGAACAGCAAAACATTTCGTTTGGCTCACGTTCTTTGATTGCCGTCTTTACAGCTTCAGGGATCCCATCATCAATTCAACAAATCCAGCCACAGATAACCTCACATTGATATCCCATTGATAACGGACTTTAGCGTGATGGACAGGGTTGTAGGCGGGTGTATAAAGCCTAGGGAGTTGCTGCAATTTTGGCAGCCTGCTCTACAGTGGGATAGACGCAACTGAGATAGCACACGCGAATGTTGGCAAGGATACCTAGCTGGCTGCGGGGAGTCAGCTATGCCATCTATGGTTTTCTCTACCTGCCAATTCTGCTTATTGCGGTCTATTCCTTTAACCGCGCCCGCTTTGGCCTGGCGTGGACAGGTTTTACCTTCGATTGGTACTTGGCTCTCTTTCGGAATGCCCTGGTCTGGCAGGCCACGCAAAATACCCTCGTCCTGGCGTTGGTCAGCACGCTGGTCAGCACGCTGCTGGGATCCCTGCTGGGCTATGGGCTGTATCGCTATCGCTTCCCCGGCAAAAAGGCGGTGCAGGGGCTGCTGCTCTTGCCGGTAGCCATTCCGGATATTGTGATGGCCATTGGGCTGCTGCTGTTTTACCAAGTGGTGCGTGCCTACACCGGCTGGTTTGAGCTGGGCCTGGGGACGATGATCTTGGCCCACATTACGTTTCAGATTGCTTTTGTGGCTATTGTGGTGCGCAGCCGTCTCCAACTTTTGGATCCCGCCCTGGAAGAAGCAGCCCATGACCTCTATGCAAACACCTGGCAAAAGCTACGCTATGTCACCTTGCCCTTGGCCATGCCAGGGATCCAAGCTGCCGCTTTGCTGGCTTTTACCCTTTCGATAGATGACTTTGTCATCTCCTTTTTTACCAGTGGGCCGGAGAGCCTGACCTTGCCAATTTTGATCTACAGCACGGCGCGACGAGGAGTTACCCCGGAAATCAATGCCCTCTCCACCTTGATCATTCTGGTTACCTTGATCTTGGTCGTGGGCTTCCCCCTGCGGAGTGCTCCGCACCGCTGACGCGAACAGCCGCTCCCGCCTGGGATCCCGCTAGCCGTTCTCGACAGTTCCCCCTCTCCCCCTGAGAGAGGTTGGAGATGAGGGCGTGACATACTCCCATCGCTGACCCTACGGGTACAGCGTGGGCTTCTCGCTTCATCGGGGAGCCTACGCAAGAACCCTCCACGAGCAGACACGGAATGCCCTACCGCGTAGTTGCACCAGATTCCGGCAAAAGCCGTTTTGTGCAAGTACTCCCATCATACACCATGTGGGGGTATCTGTATCCCGACACTGACTCTACGAGTACAGTGCGGGGCTTAGCTACCCCCACACCCCGACAAGCTAAGTGTTGAAGTAGCGGGCTGCCGGATGGTAAGCAACGATGGCAGTGGTGGACTGTTCCGGATCCAATTGATCGCTTTCGTCCATGGTGAGGCCAATGCGCTCGGCCTGGAGCAGCTCCAGCAGAACCCGTTGGTCGGCAATGTTGGGGCAGGCGGGATAGCCGAAGCTATAGCGGGATCCCCGATAGCCCTGGTGCAGGATCTTGCGGATGTCGGGGCTATCTTCGTGGCCGAACCCCAGCTCCCGCCGGATGCGGGCATGGCACCATTCCGCCAGGGCTTCCGCCAGGGTCACAGCCAGGCCGTGGAAATACAGGTAGTCGGTGTACTGGCCCTCGGCAAAGAGGCGCTGGGCATAGGCGGTGGCCTCTGGGCCCACCGTAACCGCCTGCATGGGGAAGACATCTACTAGGCCAGTGGAGCGATCGGCAAAGAAGTCAGCGATACAGTAGCGGTGGCCGCTCTTTTGGCGGGGGAAGGTGAAGCGGGCCAGCTCCCGCACCTGGGGAGAAAGCTGGGGCCGCTCGACCGTCGGCAGTTGGAAGTAGGTGGTGGAGTCGGGCTCCAGGGCAAACAGCTCCGGGAAGCTGGCCGGGTCGAAGAGGATCAAAGTGTTCCCCTCTGCCTGGGCCGGGAAATAGCCGTAGACCACTTGGGGGTGCAGCAGATCTTCTGCCAGGATCCGCTCCTTCCAGCGCTCGATCACCGGCTCCACCTGGGTGGCGATAAACTCGGCAAACTCCTCCGCCGACTGGTCGCGGGGCTTGCGAATCTGCCATTGTCCGGCCACCAGGGCCTGCTTGTCGATGTAGAAGAAGACTTCCGGCCAAGGGATCTGATCTGAGGTGAGAACCTGGGATCCCCAGAAAGGCGGGATGGGTCGCTCGGTCTCCAGGGCAACGGCTTCAGAGCGGCGGGTGTCTTGGGACTCGGAGAGGGTGAGGGCGGGAGCAGCTCCCACGGTGGTCTCCGCAGGGGGCAGGCTGGGATCCGTTTCCTCTGGAACCCAAGAAGCCTCTTTCTGGCCATTGGCAGAGGGGGATCCCTGCTCCAAGTCATCCAGAAAACCCAGCCGGTCGTCCCAGCGGCCAGCAGCTTTGGCCTGCATCAGCCGATCCATAAAGTGGAGATCGACGAAGGCGTCGCGGCCATAGATCACCTGGCCTTTGTAGGTCTTGCGGCAGTCTTCTTCCACAAAGCGGCGGGTAAGGGCCGCCCCTCCTAGGATGACCGGCACGGTGATGCCCCGCTCGTTAAACACCTCCAAATTCTCTTTCATAAAGGCCGTGGATTTCACCAACAGGCCGCTCATGGCAATGCAGTCGGCCTTGCTCTTTTCATAGGCTTCGATGATGTTCTCCACCGGCTGCTTGATGCCCAGGTTGATGACTTTGTAGCCGTTGTTGGTGAGGATGATGTCCACCAAGTTTTTGCCGATGTCGTGGACATCCCCCTTGACGGTAGCGATCAAGAAGGTGCCCTTGCACACTCCCCCCTCCACCTTTTCCATGAAGGGCTCCAGGTATTTCACCGCCGCTTTCATGGTTTCTGCCGATTGCAGCACAAAGGGCAGTTGCATCTTGCCGGCACCGAACAGCTCCCCCACCTCTTTCATGCCATCCAGCAAAAAGGTGTTGATGATCTCCAGGGGGGGATAGTTCTGCAGCGCCTCTGCCAAGGTTTCTTCCAGGCCAATCCGCTCGCCGTCGATGATGTGCCGCCGCAGCCGCTCCTCCAGGGGTAAATCTGCAAAAGATCCGCCAGAGCGCAGTTCCTTCCCGGAAACGCCCGCAAACAGCTCCGTCAGCCGCGCCAGAGGATCGTAGGTGCAAATGCCCTCAGCGTTGAACGCTCGCCGATCCCAGATCAAATCCCGACACACCTGCTGCTGCTCTTCGGGGATCTTGTTCAGGGGCAGGATCTTGGCGGCACTGACGATAGCGGCATCCAGGCCGGCCTCGCGGCACTCGTGCAAAAACACCGAGTTCAACACCACGCGGGCTGCCGGCGAGAGCCCAAAGGAGATGTTGGAAATGCCCAAGAGAATGTGGGTCTCCGGGAAAGCCTGGCGGATACGGCGGATCCCTTCCAGGGTGGCTGCTCCGTTGCTACGGTCTTCCTCGATGCCGGTGGAAATGGGCAAGGCCAAAGGGTCAAAGAAAATCTCGTAGGGCGGGATCCCGTACTCAACCGCCTGACGATAGGCGCGCTCGGCAATCTGGAACTTCTTGTCGGCAGTGCGGGCCATGCCCTCTTCGTCGATGGTGCCGATGACCACCCCGGCGCCGTAGGTTTTGGCCAGCTCCAGCACCTTTAGGAAACGTTCTTCCCCATCCTCGTAGTTGGTGGAGTTGAGCAGACATTTGCCTCCCGCCACCTTGAGGCCCGCCTCCATCTTTTGCCAATCGGTAGAATCCAGCATCAGGGGAATTGGGATTTGGGTAACCAGCCGCGAGACCAGCTCCCGCATATCCCGCACGCCATCCCGGCCCACGTAGTCCACATTCACGTCCAGGATGTGGGATCCCTCCCGCACCTGCTCCCGCGCTAGGGCCACCAGGCCGTCCCAGTCTTCGGCGTTGAGCAGCTCCCGCATCTTTTTGGAGCCGCTGGCGTTGAGGCGCTCGCCGATGATTAAAAACGAGTTGTCCTGCAGGTAGGGCTGAGGGGCATAAATCGAGGCAGCAGCCTGGATCCGTTCGATGCTACGACGTTTGGGCCGCAACCCCTGCACGGCTTCCACCAAGGCGGCGATGTGCTCCGGACGGGTGCCACAGCAGCCTCCCACCACTGCCACCCCCAGATCCCGCACAAAGTGCTCCAGGTGGAAGCGCAACTGCTCCGGGGTGAGCTTGTAGTGGGCTTTGCCGCCGATGTTTTCCGGCAGGCCAGCGTTGGGGATGCAGGAGATGGGGAAAGGAGAATGGCGGGACAGATAGCGGATGTGTTCGACCATCTTGTCTGGGCCAGTGGCACAGTTGAGGCCCAGCACATCGATGGGATAGGGCTCCAGGATGGCCAGGGCCGCCCCGATCTCCGTGCCCACCAGCATTGTCCCCTGCACCTCAAAGGTCAGGGACACCACCACCGGCAGGCGGATCCCTCGCTGGGCAAACTCCTGCTGCACGGCCACCAGGGCCGCCTTGGTCTGCAAAATGTCCTGGCAGGTCTCGATGATGAGCAGATCCACCCCGCCGTCGATCAACCCCCGCACCTGCTCGGCAAAGCTGGAGCGCATGTCGTCAAAGCTGATGTGCCCCAGGGTGGGCAGCTTGGTGGTGGGGCCGATGGAGCCGGCCACGAAACGGGGCTTTTCCGGCGTCGAAAACTCGGCTGCTACCCGCTTGGCCAAACGGGCTGCTGCCACGTTCAGCTCGTAGGCTTTTTCCGGGATCCCGTACTCGGCCAAGACGATGGAGGTGGCCCCAAAGGTATTGGTCTCAACAACGTCGGCCCCCACTTCCAGAAAGCCGCGGTGTACCCGCTCCACCGCCTCCGGCTTGGTCAGCACCAGCATCTCGTTGCAACCCTCCAGCTCCGGCCCACCAAAATCCGCTGCCGTCAGGTTCTGGGCCTGGAGGGAGGATCCCATCGCCCCATCGAAGACAATTACACGTTCCTGGAGACAGTGCAGGAAGGGATGGGTCATAGAAGTCAAAGACAGGCAGGGTGTCATCGACCTAGAGTCTGATTTAAGTTAGCATCGAGCCATTTGCCCGGACTAGACCGAGGGGCCAGGGATCCCATCTTGGCCATTGTTGAGGTGAATTTAACATTTTCTTTGCCTGCCCCGTTGCTGTTTCCCCCAGGTCGGGCTAATTTAGGGAAGACGTTTTGGTGTGAACGGCTACAGTTGCTCGCAAAGGCTCCCCCCAGAGTCGTTTGCTGCCTGCTGTAGAGCGATCTTCTCCTCGCAGGTTGGAGTGGTTGAGGTGCTGAATGTTCCGTCCCCTTGGTAAAGTGCCTCGCACTCCGTCGCAGGATAGACGAAGAGAAAGATCCACCTTTCGCCACCTCGAGAGGCCCCGTCCATCAAGACGAGTCTTGCGCCAGTTCAGTTGAGCTCCATGAGCGATATCTGCTTCCAGATTGACCCGAGCAATCGGTTATTCAGAAGCGGGCAGGCTGGCCTAGGGCAAGTCAGGCTTTGGCTTGCGGATATCGGCTCCCTCACTCTGGCGTTGTGGGATGCAGCAGAGCTGCAACTTGCTCCTCTCCCTTTGGCGTCTAAGCTCCCTTAGTCACCTTCATTTGTCTGTGATTAGGATCACGAGGAACTCAGCATGGCTCAAGCAAAGGAATTGGTGAAATCGGGTAAAACAGCTCTTCTCGAACCGGATCTGGAAAATCCACCTTCCAGCGCCCTGGAGTTGGACACCGAGACAGATACCCTCGAGAGCGAACTGGATACCGGTGACACTGATGCTTTTGATGAGGATGACGACGACGAAGAGGCAGCAGAGGAGGATGGAGAGGCTGCCGCCGCCGGTGCCAAAGGTCGCTCAAAGCGCAAAGCTGCCAGTAAGAAAAAGCCCTACACCGATGACTCTATCCGGGTCTACTTACAGGAAATTGGGCGTATTCGGCTGCTGCGGGCCGATGAAGAAATTGAGTTGGCCCGAAAAATTGCCGATCTGCTGGAGCTAGAGCGCGCTCGCGAGGCCGTTTTTCAGCGCATGGGCCTCTGGTCAGACCCAGAAGAAGTGCCGGACACCCTCTGGGCAGAGGAGGTCAAGATGTCCCTGCCGGAGTTTCGGCGGCGGTTGCATCGGGGGCGGCGGGCCAAAGAAAAGATGGTGCAATCCAACCTGCGTTTGGTGGTGTCCATCGCCAAAAAGTACATGAACCGGGGCCTGTCTTTTCAAGATCTGATTCAGGAGGGATCCCTGGGCCTGATCCGGGCAGCCGAGAAATTCGACCACGAGAAGGGCTACAAGTTCTCCACCTACGCCACCTGGTGGATTCGACAGGCCATCACCCGTGCCATTGCCGACCAATCCCGCACCATTCGCCTGCCCGTCCACCTCTACGAGACGATCTCCCGCATCAAAAAGGTGACCAAGTTGCTTTCTCAGGAATTGGGCCGTAAGCCCACCGAAGAGGAGATCGCCACCCGCATGGAGATCACCATCGAGAAGTTGCGCTTTATCGCCAAGTCGGCCCAGCTCCCCATCTCTTTGGAAACCCCCATCGGCAAGGAAGAGGATTCTCGGCTGGGAGACTTTATCGAGTCAGAGGGGGAGACGCCGGAGGATCGGGTGGCCAAAGTCTTGCTCAGAGAAGATCTGGAAAGCGTTTTGGAAACCCTCACCGCCCGCGAACGGGATGTGTTGAAGTTGCGCTACGGCTTGGATGATGGCCGCATGAAAACTCTGGAGGAAATCGGCCAGATCTTTAATGTCACCCGCGAGCGGATCCGGCAGATCGAGGCCAAAGCCCTGCGCAAGCTGCGCCACCCCAACCGCAACAGCGTGTTGAAGGAATACATCCGGTGACTCTGGGGCCCATTCCTTCTAGCTCTCAGGGAGAGCCGGGGCAAGGGATCCAAGAGAGTTCCCGGCCCCCTAAGGCAGACTGAGTTGGAACTGCCAACCCGCGCGATGGAGGATCTTCAGCATGAACTCGAACCAGACTCCGCGGATCCCAGTCTTTCTGAAAAAGCAGCCCTCTTTCTGGTGTTGGCCGCGGTGGGCGCCATCGGAGCTTTGGTGGCCAAGCTCACCATTGTCAAGCTCACCATTGTGGTGGGGCGCACCGTTCGCAAGGATTCCTATTTTCTCTCCCAGAGGGCTGGATTGGCGGATCCCTTTACACAGACTCAAGGACTGAGCGATTGCGGCGCTTCTGGGCAGCCTTGACTTTCTACACGGCCCTGCCTCTGGGGTGGGTCGGAGACTTGCCGTTTGAGGGCATTGCCGCCTGGCTGCCGGGGGTAGGTGTGTTGCTGGGCGGGATCCTCTCCTTGGCCGGGATCCTGCTGCAGGTTTTCCCCAATCCGGTGCGGGCCGCTTTGCTCTTGGCCCTATGGGTTCTCTTGACCGGTGGGCTGCACCTGGACGGGGTGGCCGATACTGCCGATGGCTTGGCGATCAATGTCCACAAGAATCCTTACAAAGGGGATCCGGAACGTTCAACTGAGGATGGGCAAAAATCTGACTTGCAGGGATCCCGTCGCCGCCTGCAGGTGATGAGCGACAGCCACACTGGGGCCTATGGGGTGCTGGCCTTGGTGCTGGTGCTGCTGCTGAAATTTGCTGCCCTGAGTAGCCTTCAACCTTGGCCCCTCTTGCTGCTGGTGCCTGCTTGGGGGCGTTGGGGCCAGTTGCTCGCCATTGCCCTGTACCCCTACCTGCGCGAGCAGGGATCCGCCCGCTTCCTCAAGGACTCCACCTCCTTGCCGGGATCCCTGTGGCCGGGCACTCTGCTTGTGCTGGCCATCACCGGGGGGTTGGGCTGGGCTGGGATCTTGGCTTGGCCCCCTTTGCTGCTCTGGACGCTGGGATCCGCTCTGGGGGCTTGGGCCGTGGGCTATTGGATCTACCGCCAGTTGGGAGGGCACACGGGGGACACCTACGGGGCTACGGTGGAATGGTCAGAAGCGATAGCATTGCTGTGGGGATCCCTTATTGGGCCATCATGAATCTGATACATTTACGCTGAACACTGCTGAACATCACTGTTCAACTATGCAGCGATAGCATTCTGTTTGTTTCCAAACAGAATGGCGGTATCCCGCAAAGCTTTGAGTAGAATACCCAAAGCGCAGTTTCCGTGTCGTCTTACTACCAATTTTCTGCTTTGCTTTGGCTACCATGTTGGCAGACTCGAAAGTAAACAGAAAGATCAACTGGTAGTAATCCGTACTGAACATATTATACATTATTTTCAGTATAGTTGAGCTTATTATTGACTAGAGTCATGCTCCTGACCGTCCTGAAGACTTCCTTCCAGATTACCCTGGCTCCCCTGTCCATCGACCGTGTCCACCAAGAGGCCTACCATCCGGGCAATGGGGCCGTGGTGGTGATGAGCGGCACTGTTCGAGACAACACCAATGGCCGCCCTGTCGATTACCTGGAATACCAAGCCTACGAGCCCATGGCCCTGAAGGTCTTCGCCGATATTGCCCGACAAATTCAGCAGCGCTGGCCAGATGCCAACAGTGTGGTCATCCACCACCGCATCGGCAAGCTGCGCATTGGCGAGATCAGCGTCTTGGTGGCGGTGGGCACCCCTCATCGGGCCGAAGGGTTTGCTGCCTGCCAATTTGCCATCGACACCCTCAAGCACAACGCCCCCATCTGGAAAAAAGAATACTGGCGAGATGGCACCAGCGCCTGGGTGAGCCTTGGCGCTTGCGAGCTCTCTTCGGCATAGATCCCCCTACACCATACCCACTTGCTCAGCCAAACCCAATTGCTGGCGGGCTGTTTGGCAATCTTGCTGAATTTGCTGAATCAAATCTGCCACCGTGGGAAATCTCCGCTCTGGGCGGATAAAGCCCCGTAGCGCCACCCGCACCTCTTGCCCGTAGAGATCTCCTGTCCAATCCAATAGATGCACCTCGACGGTGTGCTGTAAACCGGCAAAGGTGGGCCGATGGCCAATGTTCATCACCCCAGGCAGAGCTGCCGCAGCAGCAGGCACATCCACCCAAACGCTGTACACCCCATCGCGGGGCAAAAACTTCTCCGGAGGCAAGCGGAGGTTGGCGGTGGGAAAGCCCAGTTGTCGGCCCCGCTGATCCCCTTGCACCACCTCTCCCATCAGACGATAGGGGCGACCCAAGAGCGCTTCGGCAGTGGACACCTCCCCAGTCGCCAAGGCAGCTCGAATGCGAGAGCTGCTCACCCGTTCCCCGTTCAGTTTCGCCTCCGGGATCACCTCCACCGGAATGCAGCGCTCGGATCCCCAAGCCTGGAGCGTTTGGGCGTTGCCGGAGCGACGGTGACCAAAGCAAAAATCCCAACCGACGCTGAGATGGCGAACGCGCAGGCCCTGTTCAAGTACCGTTTGGATAAACTCTTGGGGGGGCTGGCAGGCAAATGCAGGGGTGAAGGGGAGCAGTACCACCTGCTCAAAGCCCATTTGCGCCAACAGATCCAGCTTTTCGGCAGGGGGAGTGAGCAACAGCTGAGGCCGCCTCGTCAAGACTTCCTGGGGATGGGGATGAAAGGTGAGGACAGTACGTACCCCCTGAAGAGAATCTCGAATCGGCTGCAGCACCTTCTGATGGCCCAGATGCAAGCCATCGAAGTTCCCGATGGCCACAGCGGTGGGTCGCAAGGTTTGAGCCAGATCAGAAGTGATGTGCACTGTCCGGGATCCTAAAAACAGCCAACCAACTGCCTACCCCAGAGGCCACAGCAGGGCCACCAACCCACTCAAGCCCACTACGCCCCACAAGCTCCGTCGCAGGCGCTGCAACACAGGGTCGATCTGATACCTGACAATCAGCCGATGCTGAGCCAGCTCCTCTTCTGACTTGGCATACATCGCCCCATCGTACCAGCCACTTTCTTCATAGGGAATCTGGGCTTGTACCAAGCGCCGCCGCACATAAGCCCATCCCAAGTAGAGATGGAGCAACACCAGGCCGAGCAAGACATTGGCCCCCAGCACCGACCCAGAGACAAAGTGGCCCCAATCTCCGGCAAAGCTACTCCAAACCAGCGGGGAAACCGCCAGCACAACAGCTCCCCAAACCCCAAAGATTCGTTTTAAGTAAGGGATCCACCCCAAAGCAGGCCAGGAAAAAGGAAAGGCTTCCCTCAGCTCTGCATATTGCCGGAGCGGCTGTTGCTCAGCGGGAATGGGATGGGAGGGATCCAGCATAGACCTTAACGTATCTACACAAAATGATACCGGTCGGGTCGGCCCCCCGCCAAGCCCATCCTCAGACCTCCATCTCCCAGCAGAGGCGGCTCAGAAATCGAGCCCGGATACCCCCCATCAACCGAAGGCAAGCGGGGTATCGTATTTATTGAAGTGTGGTCGCGTCTACAACTTATCCCATCATGAGCGTCACAGGCGAATCTGCCGCCACCGCCGCACCCTATGTAGTCTTAAAAGAGCCGGATGGCAGCCAAAGAAAACACGTTCTCTCGGGAGCGACCGCTTGGACCCTAGGCCGTGATGAGGACAACGCCATCGTCTTGAGCGATCCCAGCGTTTCCCGCCAACATGCCCTGCTGCAATACCTCGACAACAACAGCATCTATCTCATCGATCTGGGCAGCCGCAACGGCTCGTTTGTCAACAATCGCCGCGTCAGCATTCCCACCCTGCTGCAGGATGGGGATCACCTCATCCTTGGACAATCCCAGCTGGAGTTCCACAGCGGATCCCTGGCCAGCTCAGAACCCAGCCCCGCGGCCAAACCTTCGGACACCCTGGTTTTACAAACCCGCTGGCTGATCTCGGTGGCGGTGGTCGATGTGCGAGGGTACGGACAACTGACTCAACAACTGGACGAGCGCCTGCTTTCCCAGGTGATGGGAGATTGGTTCCGGCGGGGGGGGGATATCATTCAGCAGTACGGGGGCACTGTCGATAAATACATTGGCGATGCGATTATGGCCGTTTGGTTCCATGTGCCCCAAGCCAACACTGCTTCTCTGGGCACGGAAGTGCCGGGAATTCACCTCGATGTGAAGTCGGTTTTGCAGGCCATAGCGAAGCTGTTTCAAATGACCGAGCAGCTGAACGGTGAGTTTCCGCTGCCTTCTCCCATTCGTCTGGGGGCAGGGGTCAACACAGGCTCGGCGATCGTGCGCCAGGTGGGCAACAACACCCGCCAAGAATATACGGCTCTGGGAGATACGGTGAATTTGGCCTTTCGCATCGAGAGCGCTACCCGCACCCTCAACGCCGACCTGGCGATCAGCCAGGACACCTATACCTGCTTGGCCAAACAGCTGGGGCAGGCAGCCGCCTGCTTCTCCCATCAGGCTGTGGAGCTGAAGGGGTATGCCCACCGCCATCAGGTGTACTACTGCGATGTGCGGTCTTTGCAAGCCGTTCTCAGCCCCTAGACTTGGATCCGACTACCCGGAGATGTCTTGCCGCTGTCTGCTGTCTGACAGAGCAAGGTGGGGGATCCCGCTGTTCTTTTAGAACCTCCTGCTGCTCCTTGAGCCGATAAGATGGCAAGGCCCATCTCGACTGCACAAGAGCCTGGCCCATGAGTGTGGTGAATCGCCCCGAGGTGGTGGCAGAGCTAACCGAACTCTACCATCAGTACGAAGCTGCCCTGACGAGCAATGATGTGCCCACCCTGAACCGCCTGTTTTGGGATGGCCCCCAGGTGGTGCGCTTTGGTGTGGGGGAAAATCTCTACGGGGGAGAGGAGATCAAGGCTTTTCGCCAACAGCGCCCTCCCACGAATTTGGCCCGCGAGATGCTGCGTTTGCAGGTGGTCACCTTTGGGGAAGATTGCGGCTCGGTCACCCTAGAGTTTCGCCGCCTGGTGAACGGGATCCCTCGCTTGGGCCGCCAAAGCCAGATGTGGTACAGGTTCCCCGATATCGGCTGGAAGATTGTCTCTGCCCACGTGTCGTTTTTGCCGGAAGATCAGGGGGAAATGCTGCGCAAAAGCTGCGGATCCACCTCGCCCACGTAGGTATTCAGCCCAATGGCCGTGGCGATCAAAGCCCCATCCACCTCCACCCGCCGATACTGGGAGATGGCCTCTGCCAGGGGCACATCCACCACCCGCCGATTTTGCCAGGCCACCATGCGGTCGTATTTGCCTTGGGCGATCAAGTCCACAGCAGCCACCCCAAAGGCTGCTCCCAGCAGGCGATCCAGAGGAGAGGGCGTACCTCCCCGCTGCAGGTGGCCCAAAACCATAACCCGCGTCTCGATGCCGGTGCGCAGGGCGATCTCGTTGCCGATGTAATGGCCGATGCCGCCGTAGAGAGACTGCCCCAGGCTGTTGGTGTAGGTCACCGGCTCCCCCGACTCGGTGCGAACTGCCTCCGCCACCACCACGATGCTGAAGTTATTGCCCCGCTCTTTGCGGTCGCGGATTCTTTTGCAGACATTCTCCAGCTTGTAGGGAATTTCCGGGATCAAAATCACATGCGCCCCCCCGGCAATGCCGGCGCTGATGGCAATGTGACCGGCATCCCGCCCCATGACTTCCATGACCATGACTCGGCTGTGGCTGATGGCCGTGTAGGTGAGCTGATCTAGAGCTTCCACAGCCACGCTCAAAGCCGTGTTGAACCCCACCGAGTACTCGGTGGCACCGACATCGTTGTCGATGGTCTTGGGGATCCCGACAAAGTTCCAATCCCCCTGCAGAGCCAGTTGCCGGAGAATGGCCAAGCTGCCATCCCCCCCCACCCCGATCAGCGCATCCAACCCAAGCCGGTGGTAGCCGGTGATCACTTCTGCCGAGCGATCCACCAAGCTGCCATCGGGCATAGGGTAGGCGAAGGGGTTGCCTTTGTTCACGGTACCCAAGATGGTGCCGCCGTAGCGCAAAATGCCGGAAACCCGCTTCACATCCAGCAGCTCCGCCTCCACCGGTCGAGCCATCAGTCCTGCCGTCGCATCTTTGATGCCATAAACTTCCATATCGTAGTCGCGGGCCCGCCGCACCACTGCTCGAATCACGGCGTTGAGGCCGCCACAATCGCCGCCACTGGTGAGGATCCCGATTCGCTTACGTTTGGGCATAGAGCTCTGGTTGGAGAAAGGTGAACATACTGAACAGAGATATGGGTCTACATCGATTGCAGAGAATCCCTACTCGATACAAGCGACGGATGTGAGCCAGTCGATCATTCATTATCCCGGTTCAGCCGGCCCTGGAGAAACACCCTCTGGCCGAGAGCCTGCTGAAAAAGGAGAAGTTGAGGGATCCATACAACCCAGCAAGATCAGGTCAGCTTGCGCTCCCGGTGGGGCTTGGAGTTGGCGATCAAGCCCAGCCGTTAAGCATCCTTCACAAAAAGAATTAAGAAACATTGCCGCACAAGCTGCCGATTGGGAAAGCCTTCGATATCTCTGAGGATAG
Organism: Thermostichus sp. MS-CIW-37; assembly: GCF_054060065.1. Classification (NCBI taxonomy): domain Bacteria; kingdom Bacillati; phylum Cyanobacteriota; class Cyanophyceae; order Thermostichales; family Thermostichaceae; genus Thermostichus; species Thermostichus sp. MS-CIW-37. Next base: position 124,629 of record NZ_JBSSCV010000002.1, read on the forward strand.
ATCTTTCCAAAAAAAACTTGGGGGCAACAATCCACTCAAAAACTGAAATCATTTGTTAAGCAGGGATGATCAAAACCCGGCCAACCCGATGATAGGGATGAGGATAGAGATAAGGCATCCAGTCTGATTTGGGAGCAGTACCATGACTCAAACCATTGCCCAGTGTGCTCTACAAGGGGCCTCAGAGTTGCTCAGCCGCTACCGGCAGGGAGAGCGCCATTTTCCCCAGTCCTGCTTGGAGTATGCCTTCTTGAGGGGGGCCGATCTGCGAGGGGCCAATCTCGAGGGATCCGATTTGCATGGGGCTAACCTGCGCTACGCCAACCTGCGGGGCAGCAATCTGGCAAAGGCCGACCTGCGCTGTGCCGACCTGCGCTATGCCGACCTTGAGGGAGCCTGCTTGGAAGGGGCCAATTTGAGGGGATCCCTCTACAATCACAGCACCTGCTTCCCGGTGGGGTTTGATCCGGTGACGGCAGGGATGCAGCCCTTTGAATTTTGATTGGGGAAGGAGAGGGGATCCCTGAGCCCTCAGGCCAAGGGAAAGCGCTCCCGCAAATCTCGAATCACCGGAGCGGGCACCAGATGATCGATGGGGCCGCCCAGCTTGGCGACCTCCTTCACCAGGCTGCTGCTGACAAAACTGTGCTCGCTGGCGGTGGCAAGGAACAAGGTTTCCAGTTCGGGAGCCAAAAGCTTGTTGGTGTGGGCCATTTGCAGCTCCACATCGAAGTCCGACAAGACTCGCAAGCCGCGCACGATCACCTTTGCCCCCCGTTGACGGGCGTAGGCCACCGTCAGACCTGAAAACGTATCAACCTCAACATTTTTGAGATGGGCCGTGGACAGGCTAATCTGGGCTTGCCGCTGCTCGGGGCTGAACAGAGGGGTTTTGTTGGGGTTTTTCAAGACGGCGACAATCACCTTAGAAAAGAGACGACTGGCTCGCTCGATAACATCGAGATGCCCAAGGGTAATGGGGTCAAAGCTGCCGGGGTAGAGGGCGATCATGGCCAACTGTGCACTATTCCCTAGCCTACCTGGTCTCGGGCCCAAGCCAAATAGGTTGTGCTCACTTGAGTGGCTGCCAGAGCCAGGATCTCGGGCTCAGCGTAGGGGTGCAGCTCTCGCAGCCGTTGTTCCAGGCGGGGATAGGCAGTTGCGGGCAATTTGAGCAGGATGAGGAACTCGGCATCGGTCTGCAGGGATCCCTGCCAGCGATAGTAGGACGTGATCCCGGGCAAGACCTGGGCACAGGCCACATAACGTTCGGCCACCAAGGTATGAGCCAAGCGATGGGCCTCGGTTTCGGATCCCACCGTGGTCATGACAACCGCGAGGGTATCGGGTGTGATCTTGTCGTCCATGCGGGGCGGGGAAGTTGTTAGCCGGGCGGTTTCTCCCTATCCTATCGCCCGCCGGGCTAGGCGTTCCTAGCTCACCGAGGGCTTGGCTTTCCCAAAGTAGGGTCGCTTCTGGTGCCAGCGCCAGGCAGTTTGAATGATCTCGGCCAGGTCGGTGTAGAGAGGTTTCCAGTTGAGATCCCGAAAGATGGCACCGGCATCGCCCACCAAGCGCGGGGGATCCCCAGGGCGGCGCGCTCCCATTTGCATGGGGATCTGTCTTCCGGTCACGGCTGCTGCGGTGGCAATGACCTCTTTGACGGAAAAGCCTTGGCCATTGCCCAGGTTGTAGGCTGCTGGTACGGGTCGGCCAGAGGCCAGCGCTTCTATTGCCAACACGTGGGCTTGCGCCAGGTCGGTGACATGGATGTAGTCTCGGATACAGGTGCCATCGGGGGTATCGTAGTCCTCTCCAAAGACCGTGATGTGGGGACGTTGGCCGCCGGCGACCTCCAACACCAAGGGGATCAAGTGGGTTTCCGGGTCGTGGGCCTCCCCAATTTCGCCATCGGGATCGGCTCCGGCGGCATTGAAGTAGCGCAGGCTAATGGATCGGATCCCGTGGGCAACCTGGAAATCTCGCAAGATCTGCTCCACCATCAGCTTGCTCTGGCCGTAGGGGTTGATGGGACGTTGCGGATGACTTTCGGGAATAGGGATCCGCTCTGGCACCCCATAAGTGGCACAGGTGCTGGAGAGCACCAGGTAAGGGATCCCGTGATCTCGCATGGCCTCCAGCAAGTTCAGGGATCCGGCCACGTTGTTGCGGTAGTATTTGCCGGGATCCTTCACCGACTCGCCCACATAGGCATAGGCGGCAAAGTGGATCACCCCTTCCGGGCGATAGTGTTGGATGACTTGATCAAGCCGCTTCCGGTCGGCAAGATCCCCAATCTCCAACGGCCCCCAGCGAACTGCCCAGGGGTGCCCGTAAACCAAGTTGTCGTAAGTGATGGGCAGATGGCCAGAGGCCGCCAGAGCTTTGCAAGTGTGGCTGCCGATGTAGCCCGCCCCGCCGGTAACCAGGAGACGCATAGGCAAACGTCAGATGGAAGATCCCACCCAGGGTAAAGGTTGTCAACGGGATCCCTTCAAGCTCCAAAAGCTTCTTTGGCGGCGTACATGACCTCCACACTGATCTCGGTCAAGCCCCGTTCGCGGGCAAATTTTTCGGTGTTGCGTTTAACCTTGCCGCGCACAAAGCCGGGCACCTTGTTCAGCTCCGCCTGGGCTTCCCGCGTCCAGATGAGGTCGGAATCGGCGCTCAGGCTCTTGTGAATCACCTCCTTGGTGTCGTGGCCACCGAAGATCTCCAACAGGTGATCTTCCATGCCCAGGGTAAAGGAGTTGTAGATCAAATCCACAATTTGGTTGGCGCCCTCGTAGCCCAAAAAGGGCCGGTAGCCGATAGGGAAATCCTGCACGTGGATGGGGGCCGAGATGACCCCACAAGGGATCCGCAGCCGTTTGCCCACATGCCGCTCCATCTGGGTGCCGAAAATCGCGGCAGGTTCCGCCTGGGCAATGGCGTCCGCCACGCGGGTGTGGTCCTCTGTCATCAAGACCTGATCGCAATATTCCCCCACCTCTGCCTGGAACCACTCTCCATCGTAGGTGCAATAGCTGCCCGCCCACACCACGTGGATCCCCATCTCGCGGGCCAGGATTTTGGTGATGGCCGCCGCGTGGGTGGAATCCCCGAAGACCACCGCTTTTTTGCCGGTCAGGTTTTGGCAGTCGATGGAGCGGGAAAACCAGGCCGCTTGGGAAATGTGCAGCGTTTGCTCCTGGATGTAGGCTTCATAATCGACAGGGATCCCTTGCTCATTCAGGATCTTCTGGATCTGGCGGATGAAGCGGGCCGTTTCCACCACCCCCATCGGGGTGATCTCGATGGAAGGCGTGCCAAACTCCTCCTGCAAGTAGCGAGCTGTCATCAGCCCCAGCTCCCGATAGGGCACCACATTAAACCAGGCCCGCCCCAGGTGTTTGAGATCGTGGACACTGGCCCCTTGCGGGATCACCAGGTTGAGCTGGATCCCCAGATCTCGCAGCAGCGCCTTCAGCTCCCGCAGATCGTGGGCATTGTGAAACCCCAGGCTGGAAATGCCAAGGATGTTACAGGAAGGACGCTCCGTCTTTTGGGGCGAGTCGTTCAGCTCCCCCTGTTTGCGAGCTTTGGTGATGTAGAACTCCACAATCTGGTGCAGGGTGCGATCTGCTGCCTGCAATTCGTTAACCCGGTAGTGGTCGACATCTGCCAGCATTACGTCGCAGCGACTGGCCAACTGGGCCTGCCGGACAAAGTGATGCAGATCTTCCTGCAAAATGCTGGAAGTGCAGGTGGGGGTGACCACGATCAAATCCGGGTGCTCCTCGCCGTCTTTGCGGACGATGTTGCGAATCACCTTTTCGTCGGATCCCCGCGCCAACACCTGCCGGTCAACGACGCTGGTGGTTACCGGAGTAAAATCCCGCTCTCGCTCCAACATGGAACGCATCACGTTGAAATAGTCGTCTCCCAGAGGAGCGTGCATGATGCTGTGAACGTTTTTGAAGGAGCTGGCCACCCGCAGCGTGCCGATATGGGCAGGGCCAGCGTACATCCAATAGGCCAATTTCATGGGCAGCCTCTCAAGAAAGCCAGAGACAAAATCAAGGATCCCAACCCACCGCCGGATGTGCACCCGCTGGGAATCTCTCCTGGCATTGTAGAACGCTCAGCAGCCGGCATCCCTTGGCTGTTATCCTCCGTAACTCCCAACCGAGACGCTCCCAAGCCAAACTCGATCAAAAGAAAAACAACCCTGCCAAGGCAAGTGTGATTACGGGGATCCCCCTACTCCGCCCAAAGGGCTTGTTCCATCCTAGAAATAGGAGCGATGGATACCCATCTGGCTCCAGAGCCCAAGCTGAGGAACTTCAGGGATCCTGACAGGGAATCGGCTGGTGGACAAGACAAGAGCAGAGGAGTTTTTGTATTTTTCGTTACATGTTAACTTTTGGAGACAAAACATGTAGCTCTACAACGTTGAGCAGAGATTCTTGTTTACAGAAGCAAGCTTTCCGTTGGAGAAGGCAGACTAACAGAGGGAAGAGAGATGGCTAATGTTTCCCTGAATACAAGCTCGACACAGAGAATTGTCGATGGCTAGTAATTTTGCGCGCCGTAACCGACCAAAGGCTGCTGCTTCTTCAAAGGTTGAGGTGAAAGCTTATGGGTTCCACAACGATTTCTTGGCAACGTGCTCGCAAAGCTCCTCAGGAGCTGCCTGGTTCCATGACTTCTGTGCTTTTCAAGTCCACAGGTCGCCTGCGCGACTGGTTGCAGGCTCCGTTGCGTCCCATTCAATCGGCTATGGATAACTTTAGCATCCGCGATCCACGCTTGGCCCATTTCCTTTGCCAGTGGATCCCGGCCCGCTGTCCCTTCGAGCGAGATGTGGTGTTGTTTGGCCACAAGGTGATGCATATTCCGCCCATGTGCAAACTTAACCCCTTCTACGACCAGGTGGCAGGGCTGCGCTTCCGGGCTTTGTCGTTTCTGGCAGAACGGGGGGAAGACATTAGCCGTTATGTGTAGGATAGGGGAACGCGGTCAATTCTGGCGGGGATCAGGATTGGGGCAACTACATTTTAGTAGTTGCAAATCCTCAAGCAACTGGGGTATGTCTGCCTAGATAATGGAGTCTGGATAATTGAGTTATAGTCGCTTCAGGTTAGGGTGAGACGCCCAGGCCATTGAGAGAAGCCTTCTGGCTCTATGAATTCAACGTTTTGGGTGCGGGTGCAGTGTCCTAGTTTGAGCGGAAACCAAGGACTCCGTCCCGCTGTCGCGAGGGGATGTGACACCACTTGCCCATTGCTGTCGGTGTAGAAGCTGGCCAGACCCACATCCAACCCCACTACCTGGCCGGTGTACCCTGCCTGCTCTACCCACACCTAAGGCCTTGAATGCACCTGATCGTGGGGCCTTTCTTGGCAGCCCAGGCATCTCGCCCTAAACTGAAACGGCTATGGATGCAACTTCACTGTTGCCGCCAGGGAAACAACAAGAAAATCCCCCAGCATTGGCCAGGGGATCGTTTGCTTTTGTCAAGCCGTCAGGTCAGACCATCAGCCACGCACCGCAGGCGCTACCTCCACCGCCGCCAAATCCAGCGGGAAGTTGTGCGCATTCCGCTCGTGCATCACTTCCATCCCCAGGTTGGCACGGTTCAACACGTCTGCCCAGGTCCCCACTACTCGACCGTTGCTGTCCACAATCGATTGGTTGAAGTTGAACCCGTTCAGGTTGAACGCCATAATGCTGATCCCCAGCGCCGTAAACCAGATCCCCACCACCGGCCACGCCGCCAGGAAAAAGTGCAGGCTCCGGCTGTTGTTGAACGACGCATACTGGAAAATCAACCGGCCAAAATACCCGTGCGCCGCCACAATGTTGTAGGTCTCTTCCTCTTGCCCAAACTTGTACCCCAGGTTCTGGGACTCCTCTTCCGAGGTCTCCCGAATCAGGGTGGAGGTCACCAGCGACCCGTGCATGGCGCTAAACAACGCCCCACCAAACACGCCGGCCACCCCCAACTGGTGGAACGGGTGCATCAGGATGTTGTGCTCCGCTTGAAACACCAGCATGAAGTTGAAGGTGCCCGAAATCCCCAAGGGCATCCCGTCCGAAAACGACCCCTGCCCAATCGGGTAAATCAAAAACACTGCTGTGGCCGCTGCCACCGGCGCCGAGTAGGCCACCGCAATCCAGGGACGCATCCCCAGCCGGTAGCTCAGCTCCCACTCCCGGCCCATGTAGCAGAACACCCCAATCAAAAAGTGCAGCACAATCAGTTGGTAGGGGCCGCCGTTGTACAGCCACTCATCCAGTGAGGCGGCTTCCCAAATCGGGTAAAAGTGCAGGCCAATGGCTGCCGAAGAGGGCACTACAGCCCCAGAAATGATGTTGTTCCCGTACAGCAAGGAACCGGAAACGGGCTCGCGGATGCCGTCGATGTCCACCGGCGGAGCCCCGATGAAGGCGATGATGAAGCAGGTGGTGGCAGTCAGGAGGGTGGGAATCATCAGCACCCCGAACCAGCCGATGTAAAGGCGGTTGTCGGTGGAGGTGACCCACTCGCAGAACTGCTCCCACACGTTGCTGGTTGAGCGACGTTGGATAACAGTAGTCATGAGGACAAACTTCCCTAAGGAAGCGCGAAGATTGACAACCTAACCTTAAAACATCCGTTAAGTTTCGTCAACCACCTGCCTCAAAAATGAGGAGGGGATCCCTTTCTCTACCGGCTACCCCTCGGCAGAAAGAGGGCTTCTAAGGCCTGGCCGAGAGTCGGTTCCATCACCACCCGGTCTTCGTAGGCAGCGATCACCCGGGTGAGCTGAGGCAAGCGGCCCTGTTCTGCTTCGATGTAAAGGGGCTGAACATAGAGCAAAGAAGTCTCGATAGGAATGACCAGCAGCGTGCCCAGGTTCACCCGCGACCCATGCTGGTTCCAGAGGGAAATTTGCTCGGAGATTAAGGGATCCTGATTGACCCGTGCTTCCACCTGTTCCGGGCCATAGATGAGCCGTTGCTTGGAAAACTCGTACACCAGGAGCTTGCCGTAGTTTTCCCCGTCGCAGCGGGCCGCTATCCAAGCCACCATGTTCTGCTTGTTAACAGGGGCATAGGGGGAGAGGAGGACGAACTCAGGAGTGTGGTTTGCAACCCCTTGGGGATCCCTCGGCAAGGTGAGAATGAGATACTGCGGCTGCATGGGAATGCGCCGTCGATTGCGGAACTGGCCGGGGATCTGCCATTGATCCTCGCGGTTGTAGAAGAGGCGGGGATCCGTCATGTGGTAGGTGGCAAACTGCTGCGCTTGCAGGCGGAAGAGGTCTTGCGGGTAGCGAATGTGTTGGCGCAGCGGCTCGTCCAGCTCCTGCAAGGGCTTGAACAGGGTGGGGTAGATGCGGGCGTAGGCTTGGATGAGGGGATCCTGAGGGTCGGCGATGTACCAGTCGATGCTGCCGTTGTAGGCGTCCATCACCGCCTTGACCGAGTTGCGGATGTAGTTGAAGGAAAAGCCGGGCACATGCTCGGAGTAAGGGTAGCGGCTGCTGGTGGTATAGGCATCGAAAAACCAGTAGAGCTTGCCATCTCCGATCACTAGGTAGGGATCCCGGTCGTAGAGTAAAAACGGCATCACCCGACGGATGCGCTCGCGGATTTGGCGGCGATAGAGAAAGCGGGTGGTAGAAGATAGCTCGCGGCTGAGAAGGATGCGCAGATCGCCAAAATGCCAGGCGTAGAGAAACCGCTGCCAGAGGTGGGGAATGGGCACGCCACCGCTGCCCTGATAGCTGCTGTACACATAGCGCTCTGCTGCAGGGTAGTCCAACTCCCGCGCCTCAGCACCCACGAAAACATCGGTGGTAGTCAGCTCGCCGTAGTAGAGGGCCGGCTGCTCCACCCGCAAGACGGGGGCCACCTCAGGGTAGCGGGGAGAAACCCGCGGCGGGATATCCGACAGGAAAAAGTCCGGCAGGCCCTCAGGGGTCACCACGTTCACCGGGCTGAGGGTGAGGCCGTAGCCGTGGGTGTAAAAAAACCGCCGGTTGACCCAGGTTTGGGCAGCGGGGGGTACCTGGGCAAAGTCCAGCTCGCGGGCGGCATGCATGACTTGGCGCAATTCTCCCCCGATGCGGTAGCGATCCACATTCACATAGGGGAATTGATAGTAGGGGCGGATTTCTTGCAGTTGTCGATAGGTGGCCAATAGAGGCTCCGCATCCCAGAGGCGCACGTTGCTCAGGGTGGATTGATTTTGCTGCAGGATCTCCCAGGTCAGGGATCCCTCTTCCGGGAAGGGTTGGACTTCGACATCGGCCAGGCCAAAGCCAGCACGGGTAAAGCGGATGTTGTGCTCGATGTAAGGGCGTTCCAGCTCCAGCTCGTTGGGGGCCACCAAGAAAGTTTGCACCAGTTGGGGGTAAAGTTGGGTGGTCAGCAGCCCAAACCCCAGGTAGGCTCCCCAGAGGATGGCCGGCGCCAAGAGAGAGCTGGCCCAGGGGGGGCACCAGGACTTGAGAAAAGGGAGGTTGAGGCGGATCCCTTGGCGGGCCAAAACCCAGAACCCCACTGCCGTCAAGCCCGCCACCCCGCTCATCAAGGTCGTGGCCGGCAGAGTTGCATGCACATCGGCAAAACCGGCCCCAAACACAACGCCGCGGGTGGAATAGAGCAGCTCGTAGCGATCCAGCCAATGGCCCCAAGCCCGAATGAGAAACAGGGATCCCCCCAGGATCAGCAAGTGCCGCTGGGCATAGAGAGAAAGGGCCAAGGTCAGCCGTTGCTCGGAAAGCCCCAGCTCCACCAAGTAGATGAGGACAACGGCAATCAAGGTGAGCAGCACGAGGTTGAAGCACCACTGCTGCAGCGTCTCCCAGAAAGGCAGGCTGAAGAGAAAAAAACTGAGATCGCGGTTGAAAATCGGATCTGACTCCCCGACGGGCCCCTGGTTCAGCCAGAGCAGCAGCGTAAACCAGTGATTGGAAAGAGACCCAGCAAAGAAGCCACTCAAACCTATGGCGATCACCCAGGCCCCGGTCAAGGTTGCCCCCCGCCAGCAGGAGCAGATGTTGGATCCCGTCACCGCCAGGGCAAAGAGGAAAGCGCCCAGGCCCAGCCCCCAGCGGGCAATCACCCGCGTCCACAGCACCGGCAGGGCATTCAGCTCGGCAAACCAGGCCAGATCTACGTAGAAAGCCGCCAAGCCCGTGATGGCCAGGATCCCCAGCCCCACCCAAAGCAGCAGAAGCAATCCGCGCCGCAACCTCTGCATTACCTCAGGATCCTCGGCCTAAAGCTGTTCTCGATCGCGTCAGCGGTGCAGTTTCCGTTCGCTTGAGCGTCGCGGAACACCCTAGGGTGCTGTAGGCATACCCCTGTTCTAGCTGTTGCACCGCCTGCACCAAGCCTGCTGGCCCGCCGTCCACCCGCACCACCGGGATCCCCACCTGGGCCTGCACCTCTTGCCAGGTCAGATCGTCCAAAAAGCGCTCCCCGTCCTTGAGGGCGATCTGGGGTAGCAATAGCCCATCATAGTCCGCCAAGTTTTCCACAGACTTCAGGGCATCCAAGATATCCTGCCCCGTCAGCAGCCCGGTCACCGTCAGGGTTTGGCCCCAAAATCGGCTGGCGATGGGCAGCAGCGTGAGCTGCAAATGGTGGATGCGATTCAGGCGCTGCACAATGGGCTGGAAGGCTTGCCCCACGGCATTGCCCACCACCCAAAGGGCCTTTACCGGAGAGGCCAAGCCGGCAGGCAAACTCACCTGCTCAAACTGGCTCAAAAATAGGCGCAGGGATCCCACGCCATTCCCCAGTTGGGGGTAATCTTCATAGTGCTCTTCCGGGGGCAGTTCCCACCCCGCCAGCAGATACCACTCATCGGCCAGCCAGGCAAAGGTGGATCCCAATTCTTGCCGAAACCCGACCTGCAAGGTTTCCACCTGCCGGATCACTTCTCGGGCCTTGGCTGCATCCACAGGAACCAGCTCATCTCCAGGGGGGCGAAAGCGGGTCAGCCCCACCGGCACCACTGCTGCCGAGAGGACGGTGGGGATCCCGTCTGCTGGCCGGCGAAAGGCGGCCAAATCGAGGAGTGTGCGGGTGAGGTGATCCCCATCGTTCCAGCCTGGGCAGACCACCACCTGTGCGTGCAGTTGCAAGCGATGCTGGCGAAACCAGGCCAACTGCTCCAAAATCAGGCCAGCCCGCGGGTTTTTGAGCAAGCGGCTGCGCAGCTCCGGGTCGGTAGCATGCACTGACACGTAGAGGGGAGAAAGGCGCAGGCGGGCAATGCGCTCCCATTCGGCGGCAGGCAAGTTGGTGAGGGTGAGGTAGCTGCCGTAGAGAAAACTGAGGCGGTAGTCGTCGTCCTTGAGGTGCAGCGTCGCCCGCATCTGCGGGGGTTGTTGGTCGATGAAGCAAAAGGGGCAAGCGTTGGCGCATTGGATCAGGCCATCGAACAGGGCCGTTTCAAACTCCAGCCCCAGATCCTCGTCGATCCCCTTCTCCAGCTCAACTGTGCGCGGGATCCCTTGGCTGTCCAAGATCTCCAGGCTTACATACTCCTCGGCGATCAGGAAGCGGTAGTCGATGAGATCGCGGGGGCGCTCGCCGTTGATGCTGACCAGGGCCTCTCCAGGTCGAATGCCTGCTTCTGCTGCCAGGGATCCCGGCAAAACAGCACTGATGCGGGCAGGCTTGAGGCTAGTACGAGACATAAGATTGACTCATAATCAGATGTGCTATTCGCGTTGGCAGGGCGGAGTCCTGGATCGGGACAGCGTTGTGTAGCAAGAACGAGGCTCGGTTGCGTTGCCAGAAGAGCTCACTGCAAACAGCGAAGAATGGCTGCCTCCAGCTCGGTTTGGCTGAGATCCGTCACCACAAACACCTCCTGCACGCTGCTTCCCTTGCGGGCCACCAGCTTGTACCCGCCCCGGATCGGCACCGAAACCCGCAACTGCAACTGGGGGATCCGCCCACGGCTGCAGGACAGAGCGCCCGGCGTCACGGTCTTGATGCCGGCCTGCCGGGTCAGGCGTTCCAAAACAGGGATCAACCCTGAGATATGGGTAGAGTGGTTCCAAACCAGACGACCAGAAGGCTCAGACATGGCGGCCAAAGTGAGGAGAGGATGGGATCCCTATCCTATTCCTCCACAAATACCTGCTGCTCGTTGTGGAAAACTGGATGTCCAAAATGCCTGAAGATTCCCCGCCTGCGGTCGTGGCTCTGATCTTGGCCGGGGGCAACAGCCGCCGCATGGGATCCGACAAAGCCCTGGTGCTTTGGGATGGGATCCCCCTGCTGCGACGGGTGGCTCAGGTGGCAGCAGCCTGCGCCGACGCGGTTTACATCCTCACCCCCTGGCCGGAGCGCTATGCGTCGGTGGTGGATCCCGGTTGGCATCTCTGGCGGGAAAACGTTCCCCCCCTGGTCGGGCAAGACCCACGTGGTCGGGACAGCATTGCGGAGCAACACCGAGGCCCGCTGCTGGCCTTTCAAGAGGGGATCCGGCGGCTACAAACCTTGGCTGCTCCCCCGGAGTGGATCCTGCTGCTGGCCTGCGATCTGCCCTGCTTGCAGGAGCAGGTTCTTGGGGATTGGCGACAGCGCCTTGCCACCCTGCCCCCTCAGACGGTGGCCGCCCTGCCCAAAAGTCAGCGGGGCTGGGAGCCCCTGTGTGGCTTCTATCGCCTGGCGCAGCTAGGTTCTCTGGAGAGTTTCTTGCAGGCAGGAGGAAGATCCTTTCAGGGCTGGTTGTCCCAGGTGCCAACAGCCATCCTGCCCCTGACCGTTCCCGACAGCGGGACGGAGTCCCTTGAGAGGATGCTCACCAATTGCAACACCCCTGCAGATCTGCAGCTGGGGGGAAACCTGGGTAGAGGGTGATCCCTGGGATCGGCAAAGGGAGGGATCCCCTCATGTCACAATGGGTAAAGATTTGCTCGGTTTCTTATCTCGGCGCCGTGCTTACTTCCCTTTACTACCGCGAGATCCCTTGCCCCGATAGTGCTCAAGTGCTGCGCTGGCTACAGGAGTGTATCCCCCTGCCCCAAGGCAGCCAGAAGGTTCTTACCCCCACGGGCCTGCGCCTACAGGGATCCGGCGCTGAGCTGGCCCTCTTCTTGTGGTCGGGGCTGAACACCACCTATCTCAAGGTGTTCCAGTGGTCGGAGCAGCCCTTCCCCCGCCAAGCTCGCTGGCTGAGAGAGCTGGAACAGGCCATCCAAAGCCAATTTCCCCACCGCTACCCGCAGTTGCCCCAGATCGATCTGAACCGGGGATCCATCTTCGATCAGCTTGAGCCTTTCTACCCGCAAACGGTGAAGTATTTTCGGCGGATCCCCAATGGAGAATTTGACCTGCAGCGGGTGTACTGGTGGGAAAAGCGCTGGCGGGAAGAAGTACAACATTGCCACGCAGCCCACCGCTCTGCTCAGCCAGTATTGTTTCGCCAGCCTGCCCCTGAGCCGGCCCCGGTGGAGTGGGATCTGGCCATCGTGGGGGGAGCGCTGGGAGCCCTCTATGGAGCGGCCATGGCCCGCTTGGGCTACCGCGTGGCCTTGGTGGAGCGGCTTCCTTTTGGCCGCATGAACCGCGAGTGGAACATCTCCCGGCGGGAGCTGCAAACCCTGGTGGATTTGGGCCTTCTGAGCGCCGAGCAGATGGAGAGCTTGATCCTGCGGGAATATACAGATGGGTTCAACAAGTTTTTTGACGGCAATAGCCCGGTTCGCGCCCCTGTCCTGCACACGCCCACGGTACTCAATCTGGCCATTGATGCCGAAAAACTCCTGCAGCTTTGTGGCCAGATCCTCACTTCCTGTGGGGGAGCCATCTACGAGCGCACCGAGTTCCAGCGGGCCTACATTGGCGAACAAGGCGTCACGCTGGTTTTGAAGGATTTGTCCACCGGCGAGGAGTTTCGGCTGGGATCCCGCCTTGTGGTGGATGCCATGGGAACGGCCTCTCCCATTGCCCAGCAGCTTTACCGCCATCGAGCTTTTGATAGCGTCTGCCCCACGGTGGGGGCCACCATCCAAGGAGGGTTTGAGCCGGGGGTATGGGATCCCCAATTTGGGGACATTCTGGCCAGCCATGGGGACATCAGCCGCGGTCGGCAACTCATTTGGGAGCTGTTCCCCGGGCCAGGCGAAGATCTCACCTTCTACCTGTTCCACTACCACCAGGTGCATCCAGAAAACCCCGGATCCCTGCTGGAACTGTACGAAGATTTTTTCACCATTCTGCCGGAATACCGCCGCTGCGACCCGGAGCGCCTGCAGTGGAAAAAAGCGACCTTCGGCTATATTCCCGGACGATTTGGCCAGCCCCGGCACCCTGTTCGCGGCAGCGGGGCGGAGTCTTCGGAACCCTTTGACCGGATACTGCTCATAGGGGATGCGGCGGCTATGCAATCGCCCCTTAGCTTTACCGGGTTTGGATCCCTGGTGCGCAACTGCCCCCGCCTGTGCGATCTCCTGGATACGGCGCTGCGCCACGACCTGCTCAGGGCGGCGGACTTAGCCCAGATCCGGGCCTACCAGGGCAACTCCGCCGTCACCTGGCTCTTCTCGCGGGGGATGATGGTGCCCACCGGCAAGGTGCTGCCCCCCGAGCGCATCAATGCCACCCTCAACAGCTTTTTTGGCATTCTCGCCACCGAGCCGCCGGAGGTGGTGGACGATTTCATCAAAGACCGGGCCGGCTGGCTGGCGTTTAACCGCATGGCCATCAAAGCTGCCCTACAAAACCCACGGCTGCTGCTGTGGATCTGGGAGGCCGTAGGGGCCAAAGGCTTTGCCCAGTGGCTGCCCACCTACTTCAGCTATACCGGCCTGGTCTTGACTTCTGCTGTGCTGAGGGGCTGGCTCCCAAGGCTGCTGCGCCGCCTACAGCCCTGGCTGGAAGCGCGTTATCCCCGTCTGTGGCTGCGCTGCCTGCAGTGGAGCTACACCCTCACCTATGGAGTGGGACAGCCGCGCATTCAGTTTCAACTCCCCCCCACTCAAGAAAAGACCCAAGACACAATACCAACTTGGATAGGATCCCTGCAGCAGTGACATACTCCCGCACTCACGCTGATGCACAGAGGGCGGGGCTCCCCGGCGGTCTAGCTAAATGCACCGGACACCAAGGCAATAGCGCTGTCGCCGTGATCCCTCAATAAGGTCTCTATCTGCCGCTCGCGTCAGCAGGGCAGCGTTTTTTCCGGCTTGGCAGCTTGCCCAAGTTGGGTATAATCAATGCCTAATCAGAGATCGACGGCAGTTGGGAAGGGATCCCGACTTCAAACCGGTCGAGAGACTGATGAACCCCATTTTTTGAGAACCCTTATTTTCGCAAAAAGTTAGGACTGAGCCCAGTCGCGTCAGCGTTGCGGAGCAACATGGTCTATACCTTCGAGATCATCGGCATTGCCCCTGCTCTACAGTTCTTTCATCAGCAACAGAAGCTGGCCCAGCGGCCCTGCGGGGTGGAATACCTGGGTACCAGCCCCTGCACCCTCGATGCGTTGCTGGGATCCCTGGAGGAAGTGCCGGCCCGGCGCGGCTGGGACTTGGATCAGTTGGTCGATACCGTTATCCGCTTTTGGTGCAGCAACCCCGATTTGGTCAGTATGTGGCGCTCTCGTTTTCGCGATGCCGGGCAAGATGCCCTGTTGGTCTCGCGGGTGGGGCACATTCAATCGCTGCAACAGGAATTTGAATGGCTGCTGAAGCAGTAGATGCCGAGCACCACTCTCGCCACCTGGGTGGGAGAATGTGCGGTTAGCAGGTAGGCTAGGGGCAGAACTGGTTTGTGAGCACCCATGAGCGACACAGTTTTCGGCAAGATCATCCGCAGGGAGATCCCTGCGCAAATCGTTTACGAAGACGATAGAGCCCTGGCCTTCAAAGACATCGCCCCCCAAGCCCCCGTCCACATCTTGGTGGTGCCCAAAGAGCCCATCCCCGGCATTTCCCAGGCCAAGCCCGAACATGAGGCATTGCTGGGACATCTCCTGCTGACCGCTCAACGGGTGGCTGCCGAGGCCGGTTTAAACAAAGGTTATCGATTGGTGATCAACGAAGGAGAGGACGGCGGGCAAACCGTCTTTCATCTCCACATTCACGTTCTGGGCGGTCGGGGGATGGGCTGGCCTCCGGGCTAAGCAATGGCTTTTCCCACCAACTGAAGCCTCTGCAGGTACAATCCTGTCATTACGGAGGTAAACAGCGGGTGGGGTCTGGAACCGATGGAGTGGCATGTAACCGATGCAGAGAGCCTGATGATCATCGACCAGGAGGTGGGCAAGCACGAGCTTTCTCCTGCTGAGTATGAGGTGGTTCGTCGGGTTATTTATGCTACTGCTGACTTCGAGTACTTGCACCTCATCCGTTTTGGCAACGAAGCCTTACAGGCCGGAGCGGCGGCTCTGGCAGCGCGTACCACCATTGTGGTCGATGAGCCGATGGTGCAGGTGGGCATTGCCTGGGCTGTTCAGAACACCTTTTCCAACCCCATCTATTGCAGCAGCGAAGCCATTACCCGCCCCCAAAGGGACAAGACCCGCTCTGCTTGGGGCTTGGAAACTCTGGCCCAACGCTACCCTGAGGCGATCTTTGTGATCGGCCAATCCCAGACCGCCCTCTCCACCTTGGTACGGCTGATTACCGAGAAGGAGGTGGCCCCTGCTCTGGTCATTGCCACCCCGGCTGGGTTTGTGAACGTGGTGCAAGCCAAACAGGAGCTGGCCGATTCCATGGTGCCCCACATCCGCACTGAGGGACGCAAAGGAGGCCCGGCAGTGGCTGCAGCGGTGTTGGATGGCCTGTTGGACTTGGCTTGGCACGCCTATGTACGGGTCAGCAGCGCAGATCATCCTGGCAAATCCGCGGTTTCATGACATGCTCCTTGCCCTTGGGCACCGTTCGCGGAAACAAGCCAAAACTTTGGCACTCAAAGCACATTTTTTCAGCAGTTGACTGCCCTGCCGCTGAAATCTCGCTTGGGACACCGCGCTTTATGGTCGTTTCAGTTTAGGGTGAGACGCCTGGACTACCGATCGCGCCAGCGGGACGGAGTCCTTGAAAAGCCTTCTGGCCTCGTGCATTCAATCATTCACTGTTTGAGGTGTGGGTGCAATGTCCTAGTTTGAATCGAAGTTTGAATTGAAATGACCATACACCCCTATAGTCAGTTGCTCTAGCGGTGCGGATGAGCTGGGGGCCTCGCAGCACCTTTGGGTCAAGAGTGGGTCTGCTGATCCAGATCACCCAGCCAAGGGGATCCCGATCACCCGGCCTTCAAGGCGGCATCGACAAGATGGGAGCTGCGCTCTCAGTCCTGCCTCTTCAGAAAATGGCCTGAGAAGCGGCTGGGTTGAGCTTATGGAGGGATCTTCCCGTGCGGCGTGCCATCTTCTTTTGCTGGAGCGGCTGCCTTCTGGCCTTGTTTTTTGCGCCGGGGGCTTGGGCACAAGCTGAGCCATGCCCGGTAGTCGTCCTTCTGCCCTCTTCACTGCAGTTGTCAGAGGTGTCAGCACCTGCCTCTGCCCTCTCGACAACCCAGATGGACAAGGCAGGGATCCAAGTCAGCCCCTACCAGCGCTGGCGACAGAGGTATGCCCCCTCAGATCCCCTCTCTTCGGGTTTGGGCAGCGTCCCTTATCGGCCAGCCCAGCAGGGATCCCAAAGGATTCAACAGGGAACAGAGAGACTGCCCTTTTGGCTAGAGCAGAGCGGGATCCGCCTGGGAGAAGACAGCCCCTTCTTCCTACATCCCGATGGCTTGGTCTATCGGCAGTCCTATTGAATTTGTGAGTCTGTTCGCCACAGGGATCCCAGCTTCCCCAGGGAGAAGGGCTAGGAGTGAGAAATTATCTCTCACTTCTCTCTTCTCAATTAGTAATGATTCCCTACCTTGCGGTGGTGGATGGCGGTGAGGCCCTCTGGGCTGGAGACCCGACCAGCTTCTAGGGTGCTGTACACCACCCAGTGATCGCTGGTTTCCAGGCGGCTCACCACACGGCACTCCAGGTAGGCCAAAGCATCGGCCAAGATGGGGGATCCGTTGGCAGCAGGGTAGGTCTTGATCCCGGCAAAGCGGTCGGCTCCCGGTGGAAATCGCTTCAGGAAGTGGCGCATCAAGGGTTGGTAATGGCCTTCTTGCAGCACATTTAACACGAAGGTATCTCCCACCTGCAGGAAGGATTCGATGGCCCGATCCTTGGCCACCGCAATGCTGATCCCTGGCGGATCGGTGCTGGCTTGGGCTACCCAGGAGGCGAGCATGGCGCTGGTGGCTTGCCCTTTGCGGGCTGTGATAATGTAGAGGCCATTGCTGATGCGGCCCAGGGCGCGATCCAAGTCGGCATCCAAGGCTTTCATCTGCTGAATGTTGCGATCCCGCGTCAGCCACTGCCCCAGATCGGTACCTGCTTCTTCGGCCAGTTGCAGCAGAGCCTCGCCGGCAGGCTGCTTAAGCAGAATGGGGGCAAACACCTCTTTGGCGCCGATCTCCTGCAGGGTGTTGCGGCAGAGGTACACCGACTCATCATCTTCGCCGCCCGACTCAAACAGACCAAAGCCTTGCTTGCTGTGGGCAGAGGCCAAAAGGGTTTTCAGCAGCACTTGAGTGGTGGCGGCCTCAGGCCCTGATTGGGGCGGCATGCCTATCACCACACCGGCGGCCAA
This sequence comes from Thermostichus sp. MS-CIW-37, assembly GCF_054060065.1. Taxonomy (NCBI): domain Bacteria; kingdom Bacillati; phylum Cyanobacteriota; class Cyanophyceae; order Thermostichales; family Thermostichaceae; genus Thermostichus; species Thermostichus sp. MS-CIW-37. The sequence continues at coordinate 142,274 of NZ_JBSSCV010000002.1, forward strand.
GCTCATCAGCTCCCGCACCTCGTGGGCATCCACCAGCCGCAAATCTGCCAGCTCCACCTGGATGCCGGTTTTTTGGATCCCACGGGCAATGGCTTGAGCCAAGGTTTCCGCCTGGCCATAGCCGGACAGGTAGAACACTGCCACCAGGCGCTCGGCTTTGGCCTGCTCCAGGCTCCAGGTGCGATATTGCCCCACCCAGTCGGACAGGTGATGGCGCAGTAGGGGGCCGTGGCCGGTAGCAATGGCAGCGATGGGAGGCAAGGCTTCCATGCGCTTCAGGGCGGACAACACCGAGCGGGCATTGGGCCCCATGAGGCAGTCGTAGTAGAGCTTAAAGTCCGCCTGCAGCAGATGGGGATGCTCATCCCAGGCAAAGTCGTCGCAGTAGTGCATCCCAAACACGTCGCAGGTGTAAAGGATCTGGGTGCCGTGGTCGTAGGTGAGGATGGTGTCGGGCCAGTGCAGGTTGGGGGCCGAGATGAACTCCAGAACGTGCCCTTTGCCCAGATCCAAGCGATCTCCCTGTTTCACCACCAGCCGCCGGAAGGGCCGATGCACCAGATCTTCCAGAAATTGCATGGCCACCTTGGAGGCCACCACCGTCATCTGGGGCGCCAGCTCCAGCAGATCACCGACTAGGCCGCTGTGATCTGGCTCGGTGTGGCTGACCACCAGGTAGTCGATCGCAGTGGGATCCACGATCCCTTGCAGGCAATCCAGGTACAACTGGCGAAACTTCTCGTGGGAGGTGTCGATGAGGGCCACCTTCTCGCCGCGAATCAAGAAGGAGTTGTAGGTGGTGCCATTTTCCAGAGCAAATTCGATATCAAATCGATCCCGATCCCAATCTTGGGAGCGAATGGCGAGGGTGTCGGCCCCGATAGGCAGAGTTTGCAGCGTCAGATGGGGCTGGGCCAGGCGAGGTGCGACTTGAGGTGCAACTGCAGTGGTGGCCATGTTCTCTCCCTAACTTTAAGTCGGGTCACAATCCTGATCTCAATGTAACTGAATGTTTATGTTGACAGGGGGTATAAATGCAATTTGCAAGTTGCGAAATCCTTATGGAATGCTTCTAGGGATCTCTGGGTTCCTGACTATCGAAGGGGTTGGGGCTTAGAACTGCAGCAAATTGGGCCAGGGTGTGGCGCAACTGATCCAGGTTTTGGCCGGTGGTGGCGGAAACAAACAGGGCCTTCGGGTAGAGCAGGCGCACATCCTCTACCCATTCGGGATCCAGGCGGTCGATTTTGTTAAACACCAGTTGCCGGGGGCCGGTGGCCAAGGGCATCTCGTCCAGCAAGGTTTCCACCGCCTCGATCTGTCCTTCCCAGTTGGGGTGAGACAGATCCACCACATGCAGCAGGGCATCCGCTTCCGTCACCTCTTCCAGGGTGGCTTGAAAGGCATCCACCAGTTGGTCTGGCAATTCGGTTAGAAATCCCACCGTGTCGGTCAACAGCACCGCCTGCCGGTTGGGCAGATCCAGCCGCCGGGTAGTGGGATCCAAGGTGGCAAAGAGCTGGTCGGCGGCGTATACCTCAGCATGGGTGAGGGCGTTGAGAAGGCTGGACTTGCCGGCGTTGGTGTAGCCCACCAGGGCCACCACGGGAATTTGGGATGCCTCGCGGCGTTGGCGCAGCCGCTGCCGGTGGTGGCGCAATTCTTCCACTTCTTGCCGCAGCTTGCCGATGCGCCGTTGGATGGCCCGCCGCTCCATTTCCAGTTGGGTTTCCCCAGGGCCACGGGTGCCGATGCCCCCACCTAGCCGAGACATGGTGCGCCCTCGACCGGCCAAGCGAGGTAGCAAATACTGCAGTTGGGCCAGCTCCACCTGCAATTTTCCGGCCCGGGTTCTGGCCCGCTGGGCAAAAATATCCAAGATCACCTCGCTGCGATCCACCACCCGCACCCCCACCGCCTCTTCCAAGGTGCGCACCTGGCTGGGGGTGAGTTCCCGGTCGAACACCACCAAGTTAGCGCCCAGATCCTGGACCAGCAGAGCCAGCTCTTGCACCTTACCGGATCCGATTACCGTGGCCGAATTGGGTCCTTCCCGCCTCTGCCAGAGGGCTTGCAGCACCTGTCCGCCGGCACTCTCCACCAGGCGGCTCAGCTCCGCCAACCCATCCATGAGATCCTCGTAGCTCTGCCCGGACTCCTGCAGCCCCACCAGGATGGCCCGCTCCTGATCCAGATCCACCTGGCGGGCGGTCAACTGGCGCCGAAACCCATCCTCCAGCTCCGCCACCAGCTCCTGCAGATCCTGTTCTGCCAGGATCCCCAAAGGCAAAGGCTCAGAAACCTGCCAACGGCGCTCTCCCTCCGGCAGCAGATGGGCCAGATAGGCCCGGTGAACAAAGCCCGTAGCCGCTCCTCCCCGGCGTCGGTGCCCTCCTGACTTGGACACGGAAAGGGTGATGAGGGCATCCAAACGCTGCAAAGCCATGGCCGTCAGCGCTTTTTGACCGGGGCCCCCCTCCCCCATTTGGGTGGTGATGCAGCGGATCCCGGATAGGCGCTCGGCCCCCTGGCGGGGCAATTCCCAAGCGGGAATCTGGGTTTCAAAAGGGGATCCCACCCCTACGCGGATCACCTGGCCGCGCCGGTTGAGGTAAACGCTGATGGGCCGGCCTTCCAACTCTTGGGTCAGGGATCCCAGCCGTTGGGCAAACTCCACCGTCACCAAGCGGTCGGGGGGTAGGCGCAGTTGATAGAGCCGTTGCAGTTGCTTTTGTTGGTGGGGCTTTAACCCTTTGGCCTGTTCGCGAAAGCCTCGCGTAGCGATAGCAGAGCTGAAGCGGGGGTCGGTCTGATGGCGAGAGGTGCTAGCCCTGGGCATAGGGACGGGGAAAGACCCAAAAACAAGCTTTCATCTACCATACACGCTAGCTGACAGCAGGAACTTGGGATCCAAAAGCAACGGTGGCAAACACTGGCCCAGTGTTGGAGCTGCCCAAGCGGGGATCCCTGTATTGAGCTTGCTGTCGGTGAGAGAGTTTCCAAATCGGTTGGGCAGTCAGGGATCCCTTTCGCTCCGTGTTGCCGGAATCCTGCTGCAACTCGGAGTAGCTGCATAAATCGGAAAAATCCGTAGTGCCAGCTCTTAGTTATCATAGATGCACGATTTCAACATCACCCCATTTTCTGCGCAAATATTCAGCAACCAGCCTACGATGACAGTGCTCAGGTGTAGCTTCACTACAAAGCAGACATCCTCCATCGAGAATACTTTTATCCACTTGATCTTCAATGCGACGCTCGGCCATCAGCGACAAAAACTGTCTCTCATAATTAGACCAGTCACCACTAGCTTTATAAGCATCAAGAATTTCTTGGGTCGGTGCCAATTCTGGCAAATGAATGTATCCAAGCTTGCAGATCTCGTGAAGAAAAAACTCTAGATCCCTCTTTTTCGTGAATCCCGCCAGTTGCGAGGTGTTATTAAGTCGAGTATCAACAACTCGAACCAGACCAGGCTGTTTTAAGCGATTAAAAAAATTGCTCTGCACTTTTCTTCGTAAACCCTATCGTAAATATCTTCATGGCCTCGCGCTCCGCTCATCATTTTTTGACATTTTCTCATCTCGATAGGCGACACGCCTGCCTTGAATGAGATAGGCTTCGGCTATAAACTCTTCCCGACTTCTAAACAAGTCGCCCTCTGGAAGTTTGCAAAGGGCAAGAAGACGAGATTCTAGGGCCTCATAAGACGCATCCATTCCCCTGGCTCTCCGTTCTGCCATTCCTTGCCGGCAATACAGCGACCGGCCATTTTTCTGGAGTTGGCGAAACAGACAATCGTCTTGACGTAAGACATACAGGCTTCTGGGGCAAGGGCAAAGGCTCAATGGGAGTAATTTTCGGCTTCTTGAAAGTCCAGTAGTCAAATCCGTTCTTCAGGGCGAAAGGGGATCAAAAGAGCGCGGGGCGCCCTGGCATGGCGAGAGACCAAAATCAACGCCACAATACTGAGCAGATAGGGCAACATTAAGAAAAACTGATAGGGGATCCGGCTACCCCAAAGCTGCTGAAGGCGCAATTGCAAAGCATCAAACCCGGCAAACAGCAACGCTCCTCCTAAGGCTCGCCAGGGATCCCAAGCGGCAAAAACCACCAGAGCAATGCAAATCCACCCCCGCCCATTGACGATATTGAAGAAAAACGCATCGAACGCAGAGAGGGTTAAAAAAGCACCGGCCACGGCCATAAGAGCGCTGCCCACCATCACCGCTCCGGTACGAACGGCATAGACCGGGATCCCCTGGGAAGCGGCAGCCTGGGGATTTTCTCCAACCATGCGCACGGCCAGGCCCAGCGGAGTTCGGTAGAGGATGTAGGCCATGAGGGGCACCAGGAGAAGGCCGAGGTAGGTGAGGGGCGGCTGGGTAAACAGGGTTTCTCCCAGAAAGGGCAGGCTGGAGAGACCCGGGATCGGCCAAGGGCTGAAGGGGACGATTTTGGGGGGAGAGGTGACCTGGGGCAGGGCCATGCGATAAACAAAATAAGCAGCATTGATGGTCAAGAGGGTAATGCCAATGCCGGTGACGTGCTGGGAAACCCCAAGGCGGACGGTCAACAGGCTGTGAATCAAGCCCACACCTGCACCGAGGACGGCAGCAAAGGCTACGCCCCACCACAATCCGGATCCCTGATAGACCACCAGCCAACCGGCCATAGCCCCCAGGGTCATGATCCCTTCGATGCCCAGATTGAGAACGCCGGCCCGCTCACAGAGAACTTCGCCCAAAGTGCCAAAGAGTAAGGGAGTGGCAATGCGCAGGGTGGCTACCCAAAAGCTGGTGGTGCTAATTAAGCTGATTAGACTCAGGAGTGCAGACACGGGTGCTCAGTCCCAGCGCAAACGATAACGGGCTAGCCCCATGCAGACCAACATCCACAGCAGGGCAGCGGCAACAATGACATCGGCCAAGTAGGTGGGAACGCCCAAGCTGCGCCCCATGGTATCGGCTCCCACATAAACCCCGGCAATGAAAACTGCGGCCCCCACCACTCCCAAGGGATGCAGTTGGGCCAACAGGGCAACAACAATGCCGGTGTAGCCAAAGCCCGGGGATAAATCCAAGGTGAGATAGCCCTTGAGCCCGAGAAGTTCACAAGCTCCCGCCAAGCCTGCCAGCCCCCCTCCCAGCAGTGAGGTATACAAAATAACTCCCTGGACTGGGATGCCGAGAAACCTGGCCGCTTCCGGGTTCGCGCCTACGGCTCGCATTTCTAGGCCCCAAACGGTGAACTGCTCCAGCCCCCACACCCCCAAGGCAGCAAGCAGGGCGATGATTAAACCAGCGTGGAGACGACTGCGGGGGATCAGCCGCGGCAGTAGGGCAGCATCCACAAGGGCACGACCTTGGGGCCAACCCAGAGCCAGAGGATCTTTGAGGGGGCCTTCCAGGAGATAGCTGATCCCAAGAAGAATGACAAAATTGAGCAGCAAGGTGGTCACCACTTCGTCCACCTGGAACTGGGTCTTGAGCCAGGCCGGGATCCACAGCAACAGCCCTCCGGCAATCCAGCCCGCCAGCAGCAGCACCAGCACCAACCACGGGCGCGGCAGCGAAAGCCCAGCGGTGCCCAAGAGGCTGGCAGCCAGAGCCCCACCATAAAACTGGCCTTCTGCACCGATGTTCCACAACTTGGCCCGAAAACACACCGCCACCGCCAATCCCGTCAGGATCAGGGGAATGGCCCGCGTCAAAGTTTCGCTCAGGGCAAAGGGGGATCCCACCGCTCCCCGCAGCAAAGCTCCATAGGCTGCCAAAACCGGGGATCCCGTCCACAGGATCAGCAGGCTACAGGAGAGGAAAGCCAGGACAATGGCTGCCATCGGCGCGCTCAGGATCAGCCAGAGGGGCACCGTGGAACGGGGTTCAACACGCATCAGCCACCTCCTGCCCGGCCATGCGCAACCCCAAGGCGGTCACCGTTGTGGTTTGGGTTGGGATTGCTGGGGAAAGCCGACCGCGATAGAGCACCGCCACTCGATCCGCTAAACTCAGCAATTCATCCAGGTCTTCGGAAATGAGCAGGATCCCGGCTCCAGCCCGGGCTGCTGCCAGAAGTTGGGCATGCACATAGGCCACAGCCCCCAGATCCAGTCCCCGCGTCGGTTGGTGAGCCACAATCACCTGGGGATCCCGACACAGCTCCCGCGAGAGGATCACTTTTTGCATATTTCCGCCGGACAGCAGTTGCACCGGCATCTGGAGCGCCCGCCAGGGATCCCCCCTCTGGAGCCCCCGCACATCGTAGGTCTGTAGCCAGGTGTGGGCCTGCTGATAGATTTGGCGGTGACGCAGGATCCCCCACCGCGAGAATTCGGGATCCCGATAGCGCTCGATGACCCAGTTTTCCCATAGGCTAAGGGAACCAATCAGCCCAGTTTTGTGGCGGTCTTCTGGGATCCGGGCCATGCCTTGCCGCACCATCTCAGCAGGAGAGATCAGCCGCAGGACTCGGCCATACAGATGCAGATGACCTTGGTGGGGCCGGATCACCCCGCAGATCAGATCTGCCAGGACGGATTGCCCATTGCCCGCCACCCCAGCAATACCCACGATTTCGTGACGCCGCACCGTCAGAGAAACCTGCTCCAGATGCTGCTGCCCCACCCGACAGGAGACCTGCTGCAACTCTAAGACCGTCTCCCCCGGAGACAAAGGGGCTTTGACCACCGCCGCCAACCGCTGCCCCACCATCGCTTCCGCCAGAGCTGTGGGATGGATCTCAGCCGTCTTGCCCGTCATCACCACCCGCCCTGAGCGCAGCACCATCACCCGGTCACTGGTGCGCATCACCTCCTGGAGCTTGTGGGAAATCAGCAGGATCCCCAGCCCGCGACCGGCCATCTGCCGTAGGGTGTGAAAAAACGGCTCAATTTCCGGTGGGGTCAACACCGCCGTAGGCTCATCCAAAATCAGGATCCGCGCCCCTCGATACAGCACCTTGAGGATCTCCACCCGCTGCCGCTCCCCTAAGGTTAGGGATCCCACCAGGGCATCGGGATCCACGGCCAACCCCAATTCCTCGGCCAGCTTTTGGATGCGCCGCCGTCCCTCTCGCCGCCGAGACCACAGGTGCCACAGGGGCTGAGTGCCCAGAAGAATGTTGTCCAGCACCGACAGATTATCGGCCAAGACCACATGCTGATGCACCATGCCTATCCCTGCCGCCAGGGCAGCCGCCGGGGATCCCAGCTTGAGGGGCCGACCAAACACCCACACCTGACCCTGATCGGGAACGTAGTGCCCAAACAGGATATTCATCAGCGTCGTTTTGCCCGCCCCATTTTCCCCCAAGATGGCCAGAATCTCCCCGGCCCGCAGCTCAAGATCAATCTGGTCGTTGGCCAGCAGAGCACCAAAGCGCTTAGTAATGCCCACCATCTTCAAGGCCAAAGGCGCTTCAGAGGGTGGACTTGGGTTCGCTATCATCGATGGCTACAACAAAAGACCCTGCCAGAATCTCTGCCTGCCGCTCCATCACCTTAGCTTTCAGTTCAGCCGGAACTTTGTCGGCAAAGGTTCCCCAGTCGGAGAGGCTGGATCCCCCATATTTCATCATGCTGTAGATCCCGTAGTCCTCTGCCTTAAACTCTCCGGCCTTCACCGCGGCAATGGCTCTGTCGATGGTGGGTTCCATGTGCCACAGGGCGCTGACCACCACTGTTTCTGGATAATCAGGCTGGGTATCGATCACATTGCCGATGGCCAAAACGCCCCTCTCTTTGGCGGCATCAGATACCCCAAACCGCTCTGCATAGAGGATATCTGCGCCGGCATCAATTTGGGCAAAAGCCGCCTCTTTGGCTTTGGGGGGATCAAACCAACTGCCGATAAAGGTGACCAAAAACTTCACCTCCGGCTGCAGTTCCCTCGCCCCTGCCATAAAAGCATTCATGAGGCGGTTCACCTCTGGAATGGGATAGCCCCCCACCATGCCGATAATTTTGGAGCGCGTCAGCCCCCCGGCCACCATTCCCGTCAGATAGGAAGGCTCGTGGATGTAGTTGTCAAACACGGCAAAATTGCTCAGGGCAGGATCCGGCTTGAGGCTGGATCCCATCAAAAAGCTGACCTTGGGATAGTCTTTGGCTACTTCCCGCGCTTCCCGCTCCACCCCGAAGACCTCACCCACCAGCAGTTGGACGCCGCTCTCGGCATACTGACGCAGCACCCGTGGGTAGTCGGTGTTGGAAACTGACTCTGACCAGGTGTAGTCAATATCCCCCCGCTCCTGGGCAGCCATCAACGCTTTATGGATCCGGCTCACCCACTGCTGCTCAATGGGAACCGTATAAACCCCGGCCACCTTCAGCTTGGTTCCTTGAGCCACCGCGGCATCGCGAACCAACCAGCGGCTCCCCATCAGGCCAGCCACAAAAGCCCCAGAACGCAGGCAGAAGTCCCGCCGGGAGAGTTCTAAACGTGCCATAGTCGCTTCTGTTGAGGTTAGTTCGAGATCGGGTTACTGCTCGGCTTATCCTAAGGGGGAGATCCCTGAAAATATGTATCCTGAAATACAATTTTTTGAGAAGGAGCTTGTTTGTAATGGACAACGAAGTTTCGCTGACGGTTGGAATGGATGTAAGGGCCAAGTCCTCTCAAATCAGCTCTCGATAGATTATCCCTCTGACTACTTGGTTGATATCTTGCACAACCGGATGCTGTTGGGGACTACAGCCCTCTTTTATAAAGTGAGCAATAACCCAATCAACTGGTTTCCTAAATTCGGGCTTTGAGGTAATTTAAGACATCTTTATCTGATTTGGCCTATCATTCAGTCAACTGTAGTTGCTTCTTTCCATCCTAAGTTCAAACAAATAGCCACAACATATGGATCTCATTTTGCGCCGGGCCAATTTGCCGGATGGCCGCAAGGGAATCGATATCGGTATCCAGGGGGATCGCATTGTGGCTCTGGAAAACAACTTGCAAGCCACTGCCCCCCAAGAAATTGATGTCAGCAACCGCTTGGTGTCGCCCCCCTTTGTGGATGCCCACTTTCACATGGATGCCACCCTCACCTATGGGATCCCGCGCATCAACCAATCGGGGACGCTGTTGGAAGGGATCGCCCTCTGGGGGGAGTTGAAGCCGCTGTTGACCCCCGAGGCGGTGATGGAGCGGGCCTTGACCTATTGCGACTGGGCGGTGGCTCGTGGGATCCTGGCCATCCGCACCCATGTGGATGTGTGCGATCCCAAGCTGTTGGCGGTGCGGGCGCTGCTGGAAGTCAAGCAAAAAGTGGCTCCCTACTTGGATTTGCAACTGGTGGCTTTTCCCCAGGATGGCTACTATCGCTCGCCAGGGGCGGTGCAGCTTCTGGAGAAGGCTCTGGATTTGGGGGTGGAGGTGGTGGGCGGAATCCCCCACTTCGAGCGGACGATGGCCGAAGGGACGGCTTCGGTGCGGGCCCTGTGCGAGATTGCAGCAGCGCGGGGTCTGCGGGTGGATCTGCACTGCGACGAGACCGACGATCCGCTTTCGCGCCATGTGGAAACCTTGGCCTACGAAACGCTGCGGCTGGGCTTGCAGGGGCGGGTAGCCGGATCCCATCTAACTTCCATGCACTCGATGGACAACTACTACGTCAGCAAACTGATCCCCCTGATGGCCGAGGCAGAGCTGGGGGTGATCGCCAACCCGCTGGTCAATATGGTCATCCAAGGTCGCCACGATACCTACCCCAAGCGACGGGGGCTGACCCGGGTGCCCGAGCTGATGGCCGCAGGCTTGACGGTGGCCTTTGGTCATGACTGTGTGATGGATCCCTGGTACCCTTTGGGCAGCGGCAACATGCTGGAGGTGGCCCACATGGCCATCCACGCCGCCCAACTGACTGGCTATGAGCAGATGCGCCAGTGTTTTTTGGCGGTAACAGAAAACCCGGCCCGCATTCTGGGGTTGGAAGGCTACGGCCTAGAACCCGGTTGCTATGCCGATCTGGTGGTGCTCCAGGCTGCTGATGCTGTCGAAGCTATTCGCCTGAAACCGGCTTGCCTGTATGTCTTCCGCCGGGGCCGGCTGATCGCCCAAACGCCGCCTGTGGTCGCGCAACTCCATTTGCCTGAGCGCCCCACCCAGGTGGAGTTCACCCGCCAGCTTTGGACCTCATCGGCGCACGGTACCGCTGAAGCCGCTGGCTTTGAATTGCTCCAGGGTGAGGGGCAGGGGGCTGGTTATGGGCACCGAGATGCGAATTGAAAAAGGGCTCTCGCCGGGAGGAACTTCTGCAATGGCCCCCAGGCGGGTACGCTCCGGCAGAACCTCGTTGCCGTTGGCATCGTAAAGCCGACCGAAGACATCCGCGTTCAGCAGGGTATTTTTGGAGCGGTTGACCACTGTGCCTTCGACGAACAGGCACCTGGCCGGTATGGGGTTGCCGTTGCTGGTCACCAGGTTGGTGTATTCGGGGGTATCGGGACAGGGGGTGACGTGGAGATCCTTCAGTTGCAGGGGGATCGCCCCAAAGCCCATCAAGAGCACCGCCAATGCCACACAGCCAAAGCTCATGCAGACAAGACGCAGCTTTTGGGTTAGCCACTGCGCCGGCTTCCAAACTTGGCTCATCGTTTTTCCTCCAAGGCCCACCCTCTTTAGTCTAGGGGATCCCCGTCTCGTAGAACCTTTCCTCGGTTTGGATCCCATCCAGGCGCTGATCCCAAGGATCCTGAGGTAGAGGCTGCTCCAGTAGGCAGGCTTGGGGGACAATGCCCCACTTGGGCACACTGGGATCCGGCAAAGCGGCCAAAAAGCGGTCGTAATAGCCGCCGCCATAGCCCAAACGCCTTCCCCAACGATCGCAGGCCAGGGCAGGCACCAGGATCAAATCCGCCTCGGTGGGGTCGAGGGTTTTGCTGTGGGGAGAGGGCTCCAGTAGCCCCCGGCGATTGGGAATCAGCTCAGCCGAGCCGTACCGGTGCCACTGCATTTGCCGCTGCGGCAGACAACGGGGGATCCCCCACTGCTTCTCCGGGAAAAGGACAAACAGGGATCCCAGATCTACCTCGGAGCCAAAAGCTACGTAAGCCAGGATGGTTTTGGCAGCCAAGAGCTGGGGGCAAGAAGCCAAGTGAGCCACTACCTTTTGACTGATGAGGGATCTGTCCAACCCCTGCCGCACCTGGCGAAAGTGCTGGCGCAGGCGAGCTTTTTCTAGGGCAGGATCTGCTGCCAGAGAACTGGGCCGCCAAGAAGAAGACAGTTCCGGGGAAGGGAGTTCCTGCACAAGCCCAATGCCGCTTGGATATTCGGTCTCTGCAAGATCTGAATCTACTGGATGGCCAGGAGTTCCACTTCAAAGTCCAGGGTGGCGTTGGGGGGGATCACCCCGCCTGCCCCGCGGCTGCCATAGGCCAACTCCGGCGGAATGCGCAAGTAGCGCTTGCCCCCCACCCGCATGGTGGCCAGCCCTTCCTCCCAGCCACGGATCACCTGCCCTACTCCGTAGGTGAAGACAAAAGGCTGATTGCGCTTGTAGGAGCTATCGAAGATGGTGCCATCCTGTAGCTTGCCCACGTAGTTGACCACCACCGTTTGCCCCGGCTGAGGCGAAGGCCCACTGCCTTGAGCAATATCGTAGTATTGCAATCCCGACTCGGTGGTGATGAAGTCCTTGGCTGGGGATTGCACGCTCACCACCGGATTGTCCTTGGCCCGCGATAGAGCTATGGCCGGCTGGCCGCCCCACACCCCAAGCCACAGCAAGCCCAGCACCAACAGCAGCACCCGTTTCATCCGTTGGCGTCTCCCCACCGCCGACTTTTTGCTTTCCTTTACCAATCTTAGAGGATCTCGCTAGCCTTTCAGTTCGGCAAATTCGATGATCTGACCCTGGTGATCCCGCACCCAAAAGACAAAGGGTTTCTCGGAGCGAATGCTGTTGCGGATCCCTTGTTTGTTGATTCGCTTCAGAAGGGCCTTAAGGGACTCCCGCTCATAGCTGACATGGCGATAGCGAACGCCGCTGCTGCGGCCCGCTGCCGGTACAGTCCCGTAAGCAGAAGCAGATGAGGAGCTAGGCCTAGAGGCGTTGCCGTAGGAACCGGACCCCGCATAGGGATCTGTAGAGCCAGGGATCACGTGCAATTGAACATTGTCGGAGAGTTGGTACCAAAGTCCGGGGGTATCCAATTGGGTGGGCCCAGAGGTGGGACGGGCTTTGGCATCGAAGCGGGGACTGAGGCCAATATCCCCTGGAAAGTAAGCGGATCCCAGGCTGTAGCCGACCATGCTTTGCTCGTAGCCGTAGTAGTACTGCAGGGGCAGCTCCGCTTCCGGCAGTTTCAACACCTTCTCGTAAAACCCTCTGGCCTGCTCCAAGTCCGGCACGATGATGGTGTGGACGCGGGGAGCGCCGCTTAAGAATGTCCACATGGCCCCCCCATAGGCCGATAGCAGCAAAAACATCAGCCCCTTCGTGGAGAGCAAAACCTCCAGGGGGATTAGGGGCAGCATCAGTCCAGGTGGGATGACCATCGGCACTTGTCCCTTCGCGGGTGGCTCTATGTCCAGTATAGGATCTGGGGAGAATCCTGGCCTTGGCCCACGCTCGATGAAGCTTGCTCTGTTTGCCCCCAGCCCGCGCGCCCGCCGGTTGGCCAACTCTCTGATCCCGCTCTTGGGCAAGGAGGTGAGCTGCTGGAGCAAAGCTGACCCGCAGGGGCTGCCCTCCCCCTGGCAAGCCTACGGGGATCCCAGCCATCCCACAGCGCCCAGATCTCTGGCAGAAGCTGTTGCCCAAACTTGGCCCCAGGTGCAGGGCTGTCTTTTCATCCTGGCTGCCGGCTCGGTGGTGCGGCTCATTGCCCCTCTCCTGCAGGATAAGCAGCGGGATCCGGCGGTGGTGGTGGTGGACGAAGCCGGTCGCTGGGCTATTAGCCTGTGCGGGGGACATGTGGGGGGGGCCGATGCCCTGGCGCGGCAGGTGGCCGCTACCTTGGGAGCCCAGCCGGTTCTCACCTCTGCTTCCGAGGGGCTGGGGATCCCGCCTTTGGATTTGCTGGGGGATCCCTATGGCTGGCGGCGGGGCCAAGGGGATTGGAATGAGGTGGCCGCTGCCTTGGCTCGTGGGGAGCCCGTGGCCGTTCACCAAACCTGTGGCACGCAACTTTGGCGGCGGGCTTGGCCGGCAGAGTATCCCCTGGTGGCTGCCTCCCCTCCCCATCCTGTGGCCCACATTTGGATTGGGGAATACCTCTCCCCTGCCACGGGGATCCCAACCGTGCACTGGCATCCGCGGGTGCTCTGGGTGGGGGTGGGCTGCGAGCGGGGCACCACCCGCGCTTGGCTAGAGGGATCCCTGCGCCGCCTGCTGCAGGCCCAGGGGCTGGCTTTTGAGGCCATTGCCGGCTTGGCCACCCTAGAGCTCAAGCAAGACGAGCCGGGTCTTCTGGAGCTGGCTCAGGCCCACGGCTGGCCCATTGAGTTTTTCTCGGCAGAGGCCTTGGCCGGGATCCCGGTTCCCCACCCTTCGGAGGCCGTTCGGCAGGCGGTGGGCACTCCCTCCGTAGCCGAGGCGGCTGCTCTTTTGGCGGCTCAGATCTGGGGAAGAGGTGACCGAGCTTTTGAGAGGCCCTCTTGCGTTGCGGAGGGGAAGGCAACTCTTCTCTGCCCCAAGCAGGTCTTCACGTCAGAAACCGAAGGGGCCTGCACCCTGGCCATTGCCCGCGCGGCGCAGGAGTATTCCCCTCGCAGCGGCCACCTCTGGCTCATCGGCACTGGTCCTGGGGATCTGGGTCAATTGACTTTGGCTGCCCGTATGGCTTTAACTCAGGCCGATGTGGTTGTTGGCTACCAGCTTTATCTGGATCTGGTGGATCCCCTTTTGCACCCCGGCCAAATCCGGGAGGCCTCTCCCATTACCCAAGAGCTGCAGCGGGCCAAACAGGCCATCGCTTGGGCGCAGCAGGGGCTGAAGGTGGCGGTGATTTCTTCGGGGGATGCGGGCATTTACGGCATGGCGGGGCTAGTGTTGGAGTGCTTGGCCCGCTCTGGCTGGGATGGGATCCGCCCTTCTCTAGAGGTGCTGCCGGGGATCTCTGCCTTCCAGGCGGCTGCCGCCCGGCTGGGGGCTCCGCTGATGCACGACTTCTGCGCCATTTCCCTCTCGGATCTGCTTACCCCCTGGCCAGTGATTGCAAAACGCCTGCAGGCGGCTGCAGCTGCCGATTTTGTGGTGGCCCTTTACAACCCCCGCTCCCGGCAGCGGCTGGATCCCTTCCTCAAGGCTCTACAGATCTTTCTGCAGGCCCGGCCCGCCCATACCCCCGTGGCTTTGGCCCGCAACCTCTACCGCCCCGGCGAAACCCTCCACCTCACCACCCTAGGGGAGCTGGATCCAGAGCAGGTGGACATGCTCACCCTGGTCTTTATCGGCAACTCCCAGACCTTTCGCCATGGGGAGCGGCTGATTACCCCGCGGGGCTACCGCTTGGGCGAGCCCACCTGACTCCTGGGCTCTAGACTCAAAACACCCTCAGATGCCGGGGATCCAACTGTAGCCACCAGGGGGATCCCCAAGTCTCCACCTCGCGCCAGCGCTCCCGCCACACCTCAGCTTGCAGGTGATAGTCCTGGCGGTGGGCAGGAGGACCGCCCAGCCTAAAGAAGAGAGTCAGTCGGTGGGGGGTCTCGCTCCACTTCACCAGCCAAGCCGGAAACGTGTTGGGCAGCTTCCCGTCGGGCCTGAAGGTGAGGTGGTGGGCGCGGATGGCGATGTATTCTCCCGCTGGGGATCCCTGTACCTGCAGCTCACAGCCCCAATCCAAGGCCAGCACCCGTTGAGGGCCCAGGAGCTTGGCCCGCGAGATGTTTTTGCAACCCGTCAGTTGCGCCACACTAAGGCAGGGGGGAGCCTCAAATAGCTGACGCTTGTCCCCCTGGGCAATGATTCGCCCCTGCTCCATTACAGCCAGATCCCCGCAGAGGCGGAAGGCTTCCTCAATGTTGTGGGTTACCAAAAGCGTGACTCCCTTGTAGCCCGCTAGGATTTCCCCCATCTCCTGCTCCAGTTGGCTGCGCAGGTGGGCATCCAAAGCAGAAAAAGGCTCATCCAGCAGCAAGATCTCCGGCTCAGAAGCCAAGGCTCGCGCCAGGGCCACCCGCTGCTGCTGTCCTCCGGAGAGCTCCGTGGGATAGCGGTTTTCCCAGCCCTTCAGCTTGACCAACCGCAGCTGGGCCTGGATCCGCTCTTGTTTTTCCGCTTCGCTCAAGCCCGCAGGGATCCCAAAAGCGATGTTCTGGGCGACGGTGAGATGGGGAAACAGAGCGTAGTTCTGGAAGATCACCCCTACCCGTCGCTGAGCGGGGGGCAGCCGGATCCCCTGTTCGGCGTCGAACAGGGCCCGCTCGTTGAGCAAAATGCGCCCCCCATCCGGGGTTTCAATTCCGGCAATGCAGCGCAAAAGCAGGCTTTTGCCGGATCCAGAGGCCCCCAGCAAGCCCAGGGGTCGCCCATCGCAGCTCAGTTGTGCCTGCAGCTCAAACTGGGGCAGCTTCTTGTAGATGTCTACCCAGAGGCGAGGGGCCGGAGTTGAGAAATCCGGATCCCTTCTGGTGAGAACCTGTAGAGGACGAGAGGGAGGTCGCTGCCAGGGCCGTCGCTGAAACCAAAGGTTAACTGCCGTCATCACCCCCAAGGACAACATCAAGACCAAGGCCGAGCTAATGGCTGCCCCCCGCATGTCCCCCGCCTGAACGGCAAAGAAGATGGCCATGGATAGGGTTTGCGTGCGGCCCGGGATATTGCCTGCCAGCATCAAGGTGGCGCCGAACTCCCCCAGAGCGCGGGCAAAACTGAGGGTAATCCCCGCCAGGATCCCTGGTAAGGCCAAAGGGATCAGCACCCGCGTAAAAATCTTGGCCCTGCTTGCCCCCAGCGTGCGGGCTGCCGCCACCAGCGTCGGGTCGATCTGCTGGAAAGCTCCCAAGGCCGTGCGGTACATCAGGGGCAGGGCCACCACCACTGCCGTGATCACCCCGGCATACCAGGTGAAGATGACCGATAGGTTCAGCGAGGCCAAAAGTTGTCCCAGAAGGGTTCGCCGACCAAATAGCAGCAACAATAGGAACCCCACCATGGTGGGCGGCAACACCAGCGGCGCCAACAAGAGGGCCTCGATGAGAGAGCGCCAGCGACCTCGGTAGTGCAACATCCCGTAAGCTGCCAGCGTCCCCACCCCAAAGGTGATGCCCGTGGCCAAGCCGGCAATCCGTAGGGAGATCCAAAGCGGGGATAGGTCGTAGTCGCTCATTTGGAGCAACTCATCCGCGCCATTGCAGAGGGATCCCTCACAAGCGGATAAAGCCGTACTTCACAAACACCTCTGCTGCTTCTTCTGAGGTTAAAAACTCCAAGTAAGACTGTCCGGCGGGAGTATCGCGCACCAATGCCACCGGGTAGATAATTGGCGTAATGGGATCCGCCGTAGCCACTACCCGCACCCGATCCGAAAGCTGAGCATCCGAGGTAAACAGGATCCCGGCGTCGGCATTGCCCTGCTCCACCGCCGTCAAAATTTCCCGCACCGTGCTGGCAAACACCATCTTGGGCCGCAGCGTCTCAAACACCCCCGCCTCGGTGAGAATTTCCTGGGCATAGCGTCCGGCGGGCATGGCCTGCAGATCCCCAATGGACAGAACCCGGATCTCTTCCGCCACCAAGTCGGCAAAATCCTGAACCTTGGTTCTGGCATTGGCAGGCACAATTAAAGCCATGCGGTTGCTGAGAAGATCTCGCCGGGATCCCTCCACCAGCAGGTTTTGCTTGGCAAGGGCGTCCATAAAAGAGGCGGCTGCGAAAAATACTACGTCCAAAGGAGCCCCCTGCTCCACCTGTTGCTGGAGAGAGCCGGAATTGGCGAAGTTGTACTCAACCTTGATGTCGGGATAGCGGGCGGTGAACAACCGGTCGATTTCCGTTAAAGCCGGTTGCAAGCTCACCGCAGCCCCCACCAAAATGGGCTGAGATTGCGCCAAGCCGGGAGCCGACCCCCACCTCAAAGCCAGAGCGGCCAGGATCCCCAGGAATAACATTGCAGTTCTTCGTTTCATAGCCATTTTTCTTTGACCCGTGACGACTTTCAGAACAGGAAAATCCACCAATCGCTCGGTACTTTGACCATTAGAGGTTGCAGTTTGTATCTCGAAGATACATAATCTAGACTATTGGCAGCCCTTCCTCCCCAGAGGCAACGATAAGCATCTGATAGTATTGAAACCGGTGTTGAATGACCATCCGGCAAGCTCCTCTCTTGTTCAGTTCGGTCAACACCCCTGTTGCTCTGCTTGTTCAACAAAGGAGAAGTCATGCAAATCAGCACTCGCAACTTTTTTAAAGGAACTGTAAAAAGCTTCCAGGTGGGCATGGTCAATGCCGAAATTGTTCTGGAAGTTGCACCAGGCATAGAAATAACAGCCATTATTTCTAAGCACTCTGCCGAACGGTTGGGTATAGCAGTTGGAAAAGAAGCGTATGCTGCCATCAAAGCCTCGGATGTGGTCATTGCCGTGGATGAGTGAGTGGATGAGTGAATTGAGTGACTGGCCTAGACTTGCTGTTGCCTGGGATCCAAATACAGGGCTTTGATAAGGCGCTGGCGATCGTTTAGGCTGATCTGAAGCCGCCCATTCTCTACATCCCGCACCCAGCTCTGGCTGCGCCCCAGCCTCTGGGCCAATTCCCGCTGGCTGATTCCCTTTTGCTGGCGTGCCGCCGAGATATCCGCTCCACGCAAAGCTTTGCTTGAGGGGAAGTCTTTTGGGTTTTCGGGAGGGCCAGGGAGATCCGAGTCTGTTGCAACAGGCGCAGACTTTGCCCTACGCTGCCGCCGAGATCCCGATTCTCGGGTCGGGGATCTGGCTTCTTGAACTACTCGACGATGCCAGTCGGAGGGCAGATGAAATCGTTGAATGCGAGCCTGCATCAAGAGTCCCCACTTGCCCCGCGGCCCGGCAGCCGTCAGCAAGCCACCGTTGTTGGCATCTTCAATCCAAAAGTTCAATGCCTCGTCCGCATCCTCGGGCACAGCTTCCAGGCGAGCCCACAGGGGTTGAATGGAAGAAGGATAGGTGAGGGGATCGAACTCCGGCTTGAGGCCGTAGTGGTTGAGAACCTCCAGATCGCTTTCAAAGGTGCGCACCAGCCGTTTGCGTTCTTGGAGATTGAGATAAGCTTCCTGCAGTCGCTCTTCCCCGTAGGCCACTCGCATCAGGGTGGGCACCGTCAGACGCTGTTGCCGCCCCATCCTCACTTTGAACAACAGCCACAGCAGCAGGCGCATGGCTCCTTCATGGTGTTGCCAATGGCTCATCACGGCCTGCAGCAGGGATAGGGGCAGGCTGCTGTACTGATAAAAGGCTTGCCCCTGGCGGCACCCTTGTCGATTGAGAAAGTACCGTGTCCATTCGCCGGGCTGAATCGCCCAAGTCAGGCCCACCAGATGGTTGCAGCCCTGCTCATCTTTTTGAAAGTGGCGATGCATCTTGAGCAGCCTCCACAGAGGGCCAGCCGGTACCGAAAACCCCTTCACCCGCCCCTGATCCGGCCAATCGATGGAGACTTGAATCCGACAGAGCTGCTCTATCCAGGTCATGAACAGGTGGAGACGGGTCATCTTGCTCAGATCTTTACGTTTATCCCAGCCCAAATAGGACTCCAATTGTGAGTCGGTGAAAACAAAGGATTCCTTCCAGGGGCTATCCAACCCGGCGGCATAGGCAGCAAAAATAAGATGCAAACAGGCAGTTCGCACATCGATCGGAGCACTTTGTGGGATCCCGTCCAAACATAGAGTTAGGGTCAGGGATCCCTGGTTGTGGCCAACAGATTTCTGATAGCAAACCTGGTTGTCTCCCTGCTTCTGAAGATTGAGAGATTGAAATTGAGATAGGAAATTGCAGGCTTCCCAAACCACAATCGATGAAGCAAAAGCCTGGCTATGGCCGTTCAAAAATAGAGGTGGACTGCTGCGAATGCGGGCCGTGACCGTGCGGTTGCGCCCCTTCATGGCTTCATAAGGCTGCGGGGCAGAACCGGGACACAGGCTAACGCACTGAGGTTCTGGGAAGAAACCTTCGCAGTCATTGCACAACAGAGGATTAATCCAGTATTCCCCATCCTGGACAACGATAGCTTTTGTAGGACAGCTATCTACGCAAGCGTTGCAACCGATACAATCCCCTGAGATTTGATAAGCCATAGCCCTCAAACTCCATAACGTTTCCCTGTAGCTCTCCCTCGTTCACACCTGCTATCGCATCTGCGCAACCCTAAACCCGGCCATGGAGACCTTCCTCGCAAAGCCGTGGCAGCCCGGCGAGAGACCTTAGTTTAAGGTCTGTTTCCTAAGCTCAATTCGTGAACTGGATTGAACGATACCTCAAAAGATCCCCGGCAGGCCAGGGAGATTTGGTCTAGGGTGAACCTTCTGGAAAGCTTTGTTTTCTCTTAACTTCTAATGTTTGCAGTGAACTTTTGAGATGGCTTTGCAGGCTACTCCTCCCTCCTTGAGAGCCTTTTAGGGATCCGAACTGCAACAAGTGTCAGGCGAAACGCTCAATAACCAAGCCGACACAAGGTCGTCCGCCCACCCAATACGTCGATTCATCGGCAAGGTTGTGGCTTGGCTCTAGATGCCAACCCAAGGGATTGGGTTCTAGCTCCAGCGCCCGCACGATTTCTTCTGGGCTGAGCCCTGTGCAGAGTTGAATGTGTTGCAACTTGGGAAATGGCTTTTCCACAAGGCTAAGCTCTTCAGCAGCTTTAAGGATGGAGCCCAGGTGTAGCAAACAGGTGTTCATAGCTTTGCTCCCAAATCAAGATAGATTATGAAGAGATGTGCTTACCTTGAGTGTCTCTCATTGCAAATTAAAAATTGGGTAAATAGACTACATTTTAGAAGGCTCTTGGCAAATTTAAGATTGTTTTCTTATTCGGTTCTTGGGTAGACATCAAGGCGCAACGGGGATCCATGTAAACCCAGATGGGTTTAGCTAAATGAGCAGGAAGGGAAAGTTGGCCACTGGATAGGAGTAGGATCCACTCAGGGTGACGTTGGATAACCTGGAGATAGGTACCTGGAGTGAGACCCATTTGCTGCAATTGGGCGCAAGCAGCTTCGGATCCGCGCAGTTGGTAGATGCGACCTTCTTCTCCAACCTTCATGAGTTGGAGAGGAGATATGGTTATTGAGATCTTAGGGACGGTGGGCGGGGCCAACATACAGGGATCCCTAATCTTAGAAGAGGCCATTTGAGCCTTGCCCGAGTCCATTTGCGAGCAGCTTGGAAGCAGCGATCTATCAAACCAAGTAAGCTTCCTGGTGAGTGCGAATCGTACAATTGGAGCGAGGTTTAGCCACGCAGAGCAGCACAAATCCTTTGGCTATTTGCTCCTCATCCAGAAAGGTTTGCTCCGATTGATCGACTTCTCCTTCTACCACTTTGGCCACGCAAGAGGAACAACTACCGGAGCGGCAGGAAGAGGGCAAATCCACATCTTGATCCTCAGCCGCTTCTAGGATGGTCGAATCTTCATCTACTGAGATATAGGTGTCGAGCCGTCGTTTTGGGTTAACCAAGTGAACTGTGTAGGTAGCCATGATGGAGTCTCCAGAGAGTTGACGAGGGGTAAACAAGGGAGCTTAGGCAGGGATCCCAGGGCTGCATTCGCCCCGCTCTCCCAAAGAGCTGCAGCCGGCACAGCCGCCGACAGCATCTGGACAACCGTAGTCTTGAAAGACTCGGAATAGCTTCTCCTGCTGCGGAGTAGAGGTGAGAAAGGTTTGGTACGCTTTTTCCAGCGCTTGCCGGGCTTGCTCCAGCCATTCTTCTTCGCTGCCCTGGAAGTGCTCCAGAGGAGCCAGATACTGAGCGAATTTGCGTAAGATATGCAGGCGATTCACGTTGACCACCCGCGGATCGTAGGGGAGCTCGAAAAAAGCGAAATAATCCTCGGCATTGACTAGGGCTTGGAAGTCTTTCCAACGGCGGTTGTGGTTCCAACTCATCGGCAGGTCTCCAGGGTTTTCAAGCGTTGTCTGAGGGTGTGCAGCCGGGCAAACAGGGCATAGGTGCGGGCTGCCAAGTCGGGGAGTCGCTCGAACCCGTCGGGTAGCCCCTCGGCCAGATCGTGCAGATCCATTTTCAGTTGGCCTGCTTTGCTGTTTAGGCGCTTGATCTCGCTGCGGAGCTGGTCGGCAGACAGGTGTTCAAAGGGCTCGAAATCCAGGCCGTTCACAACATTCTCAACGTCACTCTCATTCAACATGGGCAAGGCACTCCTGATGGCTAAAGAAATTGCTGCACAGACAAAAGGGGAGGCAGGCGGCTACAGCCGGCCCACCTCGGGGTAGGTTCGGGCCAGTTGGATCCCTTTGTCGATAAGGGCAGTGGCTTTTTCGCTGAGCTGTTCGAGGGAGTCAAAGCCAAAGCGATGGGCGTCTCGCAGGGTGTTGACCACCAACAACAGCCGCCCCGAGAAGACCAGCACCCAACCAAAGCCTTCGCTGTTGAGATCCAGCACCACCTGAGCCAGGAGGCCCGTCTCCTTTTCGATCAGGGCGGCAATGGCGCGGTAGTAGATGAGGATGCGGCTCCGCACTGCCGGATCCACCTCCCCTTCGAGGGATATCTGGCGTTTTTGGGCTTTGGTGACGACAAAGGGCTTGAGCAGCAACTCATCACTCCAGGTGCGGTAGGTGCCGTAGGGATCCGCCGCCCGCAGCTGGCGGACGATCTCCTGCAGGATGGGGCTGGTCGAGGGGGAAAGAGGGGTAACCGTCATGGCTAAACCTCCGCAGGGGAAGTAGAGGGATTTGGGGCTTCGGCTTTGCGGGCGCGCTCGGCCAAGAGCACTTTGCGCAGCCAGGGGGGAGGATTGTGCAGGGTGGTTACCAGGCGCTGCAACAAGCTCTCGATGGATTCTTCTTCCGACTGCACTTTGATGGGGGTGATGCGGCGGTTGATCAGGCGGGCGGCGGCACTGCTGCCAATGGCAGCCACGTAGATGAGGGTGACATCGGCCAAAGCCTGCAGCTTGGGCACCAGCTTGTCCTCGTTGCCATCTGCCTCCAAGTTGCCCCCAAAGGTGAGGGTCTTACAAAATCGGTAGCCTTCGGGGGTGACTTCGTAGAGGTCGATCTGGTTGGCCCAGCCAAAGTGGGCATTGACGTGCTTGCCGTCGCGGGTTGTAAAGGCCACTTGCATAGGCGTTCTCCTTAGAAACGTGAACTTGAGGGTTTGGGGGAGCTAGGGGCACTTGGGCTGCCCTTCGAAGCTCTGGATCCCTTAGAATCCCTGCCTAGAAACCTGGGGTGGGCTGGGGTGACGGGCTTCCTCCTGCTCCATCAGCAGGTTGCCGACGGCAAACAGTTGGGATAGGGTGCCGCGATAGCCCACCTGACAGATGTGGTTGGCCCCCAGCCGGTCGAAGATAGGGATCCCCATTCGATGCACTGGGATCCCCAGCCGCTTGCCCAGGCGCGCCACGTGGGAGTTGCCCACCAGCAGGTCAGCCCCGGGTGCTAGCTCCTCCAGATCCCCCAGATCTCCCACCCGCACTGCCTCAATGGGAAGGGTGCTCAAGTGGGGATCCGGTGTGGGACTGATGGCCGCCTGGATCTGACAGCCCATATCCAGCAGCCAGTCCACCCACCCCCAGAGCAGATCGGCTTCTAGGGCCAAGGCAATCCGCTGGTTGCCGAAGAAAAAGTGGCAATCCAGGAGGGCATCCTGGACTTGGCTGCGCTGGCGGCGGTAGCGAGAGGGCACCGGCTGCTGGCTGTGATCGGCCAAGGTTGCCAAAAAGGGATCCACAGCCTTGAGACCGGTCAGGTGGGGGAAAACCCGATAGGGGGTGCCAAAGCGCTGGGCCAGGATCTGAGCGGCAGGGCGCATGCTCTCGCCGACAGCTATGGTGAGGCCGGATCGCCCGAGCTGGCGCAATTGCTCAAGGGTGGTGCCGCCGTCTGGGGTCGCCCTAAAGCCGGTGCCCAAGTGTCCGTCCAGGGAACCCGCGGGATCCGGCACCAGGATCGGCTCTAGGCCAAAAGCCTCCGCCATTTCTTTGATCTCCTGGGCGTCGGCAGGGGTGAGGGCAGGCCCGCACAGCACCGTTACCTGGGCAGGGCGGACGGATCCCGACGGCGATTCCGGCAGGGTGCTGACCAAGCTGTTGACGGCGATGGCATAGCCGTCTTGCAGAGATCCCTTAAAGTCAGGCGTGGAGGCCAAGACGATGGGCAGATCCTGCAATTGCGGCTGGCGTCGGCGCAGCTCCCGCAGGATGCGCGGCATATCGTCCCCGCGGGTTTCCGTGAGGCCGGTGGTCAGAAGACCAATCAGCTCCGGCTGGGCCTTCTCCACCAAGGTGAGGATGGCAGCTTCGACATTCTCCTCGCCTCCCAAGATGGTGTCCACTTCGGACATGGCAGTGGTGGACATGGGAATGGCCTCGCGGAAATGACGTACCAGCAGCGCTTTGGCAAAGGCCGTACAGCCTTGGGAACCGTGGAAGAGCGGCAGACAGCCCTTGATCCCCAGAAAGGCCAGGGCCGCCCCCAGCGGAGCGCTGAGTTTGAGGGGGTTGACGCTGAGGGGCTTGCGTTCTTGAATCAACTGGGCCATCCTCCCACCTCCTTTGCTGCTGAGGTCTCCCAGGGGGCAGGCCGTCGCAACTGCTCCCAAATGGGACTGTGGAGGGCGGCATCGATCTCCCGCGCCAAGTTCACCAGGCCGCGATAGCCGGCATAGGCATGGTGCCGCTCCTGGTTGATGTCCAGAAAGGGGATGCGGGCCTTGAGGGCGGTGTACTGGTTGCGTCCGCCGGCGATGAGCAAGTCCGCTTTCGTGCGCTCCACCACCTTGAGCAGCTCTTGCGGGCTGCCCTTGTCCAAGAGAATGCCATCCTGGCCAAGCAGCTCGCGGATGCGGGCTTTGTCTTCTTCGGTGCTTTTGCGGGTGCTGGTGGCCGTTACCTGCATCCCCAGATCTCGAGCGGCGGAGATGATCGACCAACTTTTCACCCCGCCGGTATAAAGGACAACTCGTTTGCCCGCCAGCCGCTGCCGGTAGGGGGCCAAAGCCGCCTCGGTGGCGCGAGTTTCCCGCTCGATGAGGGCCTCGGTACGCTCCTGCAGTTCGGGATCCTTCAGCCCTTGGGCAATGGCCCGTAGGCAGTGGTTCATCTCCTGCAGCCCGTAAAAGGAAGCCTCAATGTAGGGGATCCCATAGCGCTCCTGCATCTTGCGGCCCACATTGAGCAAGGCTTTAGCGCAGATGAGAACGTTTAGCTTGGCCCGGTGGGCGGTACAGATCTCGTGGTAGCGGCCATCGCCGGTGATCTTGGCCAAGATGCGGATCCCCAGCTCGTCAAACAGAGGCAAGACATCCCACAGCTCGCCGGCAATGTTGTACTCGCCGATGAGGTTAATGTCGCGGGGAGTGGTGTACTCCGGGGAGGCGGTGCCGATCACATAGTCCAGCAGGGCTTCTCCGGCCAGACGGTTGCCTAGGTTTTTGCTGCCCACAAAGCCGGGCGCATTCACCGGAATGACCGGGATCCCAAGCTGGCGGCTGGCCCGCTGACACACGGCCTCCACATCGTCGCCAATGAGGGCAGTTACACAAGTGAGATAGACAAAAATGGCGGCAGGCTGGTATTTGGCCTGCAAGTCAAGGATGGCCTGGAACAGCTTTTCCTCCCCCCCGAAGATGATCTCGTTCTCGCTCAGATCGGTGGTGAAGCCCACCCGATAAAGCTGGGGGCCAGAAGAGAGGCTGCCCCGCGTCCCCCAAGAGTTGCCGCTGCAGGCGATTGGCCCATGTACTAGATGGGCGGCATCGGCGATCGGCACCAGGGCAATCGAAGCCCCGTCAAAGGCACAGCCTCCCTGCGCTCCTCCTGGCTTGGCTTGCTCGGCACAGACTTTGTTTTTGCCTTTGCCGTCTTTCTTGTGGTTGTGCTCGCAGGCGGTCTCGTTGAGCAGCTCCGCCACTTTAGTCCGGCTGATCAAGGGCATGATGGGATCTCCTGAGAAGAGGGGGGCTGGGGTTGAGCCGCAGCTTCGGCCAGATAAGCCGCCGCCCGCAGCCGCAGGGCGATGATCTCCTCGTAGAGGGGGTTGATGCGACAGAGGGCCGGAATGTGAACGGTGCGGGATCCCAGTCGGATATCCCGCTCAAAGGGACAGGAAGCCGGGATCAAACGACAAATCCAACGCGCCTGCCGGGATCCCCGAATTTCAATGCTGTTGAGCCAGCGGCGCGGCCACTTCAGGGCGGATCTGAAAATTGAGTTCAAAACCAGGCCGAGCCATCCCAAAGGGTTGCCGACTCTGGGAAAGGGAAGAGAAGGGTAGGGATAAGTCATGGCTTAAACCTCCGAATGGGTAGAATTGGTAACAAGAGGAGGGGGAGCACACCATTCAAAAATCTGCTCCAGTTGCTCCAAGGAAATCAGCCCGTAATGCCAGAGGATCATCGGCAGGGGGCCCTGTTCACACCCATGCCGTTTCAGGGCGAAGGTGAGGGCGGATTCCGGGATCCCAAGCTCGACTTGCAAAAACTGGAGCAGCGGCGCCCGATCGGGGGTAAGCATGGCAGAGTCTCCCAAAACGAGGGGTGGGCGTAGATGGGCAAGCTAGGATGGGGACAAGCCCAAAACCAAGCTGTCGGCAGCCAGAAAGTGGGCCAGGTGAAAGGCCCGTTCTTCCGTCCGCAGCAAAATCTGCTCGTAGAGGTGACGGGTGGCGCGATCCCCAACACTTTCCGCCAGAGCCGCCTGGCGACGCAGCAGATCGATCAGGCTTTGCTCGGCCCGCAAATCCGCTTCCAGCATGGGCCGCACGGCCAATGCATCGTCCCCTTCCGGGCTGAAGCAGCACAGCTCCGCCAGCTTGGCAAAGCTGGAGGCCGGGATCCCACCCAGGCCGTTCAGGCGCTCCCCCACCTCATGGGCGTGGTTCTGAACTTCCTGTAGACTTTCGTTGAAAAATTGGTGAATTGAGTAGAACTCTGCTCCTTCCACAACCAGATGGTGCTTCAGATACTGCAAATACAGCCCCTGAAGACTGGCCCAAACTAGGTTGAGGCCCTCGCAGATGGGAACCGTGATCTCCCGTCCCAGGTGAACGGGGTTGTCTCGGACTTGTTGGAAGGAGCGAGTCGAGGGGGATGGAGTGCTCATTGGCGCTACCAAAACGAGGTGAACAGGAGAAGCAAGGAGGCAAACGGCAGAGGTTCAGGGGTGGTCATCCCCTCCTGCAGATCTCTCAGGGGGATCCCAGGTTTGGAGAGACCAGCAGCGATCCAACCAATTCAGCCAGCCAGAGCGGTCAAGGGCGAAAAGGCGGAGCACACTGTGGACGAGGAGGGCTTCGGTGGGGGTGCGAATCATCACCCACAGTTGGCCGGTCGGGGTACAGCCACAGGTCAAATCCAGCTCCTGCAGACGGTAGAGAATCCGCCAGCGATCGCAACGGGGCACCTGCAGCACTTCAGCCGTTTTCGGTGGGGGAGAAACAAGGGGGGACATAAGCTCACCGGTTGGGAAGCAGGAGGGAGTCTCAGCAGAGGGCAGAACCGTTGGGTTTCTGTTCCCCCGCTTATATCCCCCGCTTATAGCAAGCGGCTGCAGGGGCTCAGGCTTGGCAGCGGGCGATCAGGATTGATTGAGTTATTGCCGATGTACTCAAACCCTGGAAGCTTGGCCCAGAGGGCAAAAAAAGTTTTTCTGAGGGCAGGGGGTTGAGTCTTTTGCCCGCAGGGATCCGGTATTTTTGGGGAAGGGTATGGGTATTTGAGCGAGTACATCCCCCCTGTCACAACAAGAAAGTCCGACGGCCTGCCGCCGCAATAGTCTTCACTTCCTTGGCGAGGACTTTGCCCCAGGGGGATCTTTCCTCAAACTCAAACGGCTATTTTCAGTACACTTTTGGGCTGATACGATATTAAATCGTAGCAATTGATGCAAAACGCAGCCGAGGCTGCGGCGCTTGAGTGCATCTGAGCAGATTTTTAGTATTTCTTAAGCATTGCCCCAAGCCCTTGTCGAATCAGGGATTCCGGGGATCCTCCCCACAGCCGGATCCCCCGCCCCTTTGGGTCAAAATACGGCATCCCCGGCCTTGAAAAACCAGACCCTTGACCCCTAAAAAAAGTTGGATTTGGCCTGCCATCAGGCTTTGCAGGTCTTGAGTACAAAGCCAATAAACTCGATCAGTTCTACCGGGCTGAGTGCAACGGAGCGGGCAGAGGGCGGTTGATATAACCGCCAGTAACGTTCTATCCCCTGGTTGACCCCACTATGCCGCCCCTTTCAACTCCGCCCCGCCAGGGATCCCCTTCCCCATCGGCCTGCGCTTGCAGCAGCAGCCCCCGCCAGGCCCTCCCCCCTCATCTGCAGCAGCGCATCGCCACCCATCCCTGCTACAGCGAAGCGGCTCACCATCACTACGCCCGCATGCACGTGGCGGTAGCCCCCGCCTGCAACATCCAGTGCAACTACTGCAACCGCAAGTTCGACTGTGCCAACGAGAGCCGGCCCGGTGTGGTCAGCGAGCTGCTGACCCCGGCGGAAGCCGCCCACAAAGTGCTGGTGATTGCCGGCAAGATCCCGCAACTGACGGTGGTGGGCATTGCTGGGCCTGGGGATCCCTTGGCCAACCCCAAGCAAACCTTCGAAACCTTTGCCCGCATCGCCGAGAAAGCCCCGGATCTCAAGCTTTGCCTTTCCACCAACGGCCTGATGTTGCCGGACTACATCGACGAGATCAAACGGCTGAACATCGACCACGTCACCCTGACCATCAACATGGTGGATCCAGAGATCGGAGCCAAGATCTACCCCTGGATCCGCTGGCGGCGCAAGCGCATTCGAGGGGTGGAGGCAGCCCGCATCCTGCACGAACGGCAGATGGAAAGCCTGGATCTGCTGCGGGAGGCAGACATCCTCTGCAAAGTCAACTCCGTTCTCATTCCCGGCATCAACGACACCCACCTCTTGGAAGTGAACCGGGTGATCCAGGAGAAAGGGGCTTTCTTGCACAACATCATGCCCCTGATCTCGGCGCCTGAACACGGCACCTACTTCGGCCTTATCGGCCAGCGGGGCCCCACCCCTCAGGAGTTGAAAGCCCTGCAAGATCGGTGCTCCGGCAACATGCGGATGATGCGCCACTGTCGCCAGTGTCGGGCGGACGCGGTGGGCCTTCTGGGGGAAGACCGCAGCCAAGAGTTCACCAAGGAGCGCTTTATGCAGATGACCCCCGAGTACGACCCCGAAAAACGCCGCCAGGTACAGGCAAGCATTGCCCAACTGCAAGCTCAGCAGCAGGCAGCCCCGACCCACTGGACAGCCGACCTGCCTCCCGACAGCCCCTCCATCCTGGTGGCCGTGGCCAGCAAAGGCGGTGGCTTGGTCAATCGCCACTTCGGCCATGCGCGGGAGTTTTTGATCTACGAGGTCAACGCCCGTGGGGCGCAGTTTGTCGGCCACCGCAAGATCCCGCAGTACTGCCACGGGGGATCCGGGGAGGACAACAACCTAGAGCAAATCCTGGATCTCATCAGGGATTGCCGAGCCGTGCTGGTCTCCAAGATCGGCGATTGCCCCATGAAGCGTATTCGCGAGGCCGGCATCGAAGTGGTGGAAGACTACGACCTCATCGAAACGGTGGCCCTCAAGTTTTACCGCACCTGGTTGGTCAACCAGGCCCTGGACAGCAAATCTCCCCGATCCTAAAAATCTCGCTTTGGAGCTTGGCTATGGCTACTGCAACTGCTCTCACCAAAGGCGGACTGCCCTGGATCCCACAGTTTATCGAAAGCCTGGATATCACCCGCTGCCTCGGCTGTAGCCGTTGCCTCAAAGTCTGTGGCCGTGGTGTGTTTGCCCTCAGAGCCCTCAACGAAGACGGCGAGTTTGTCGACAACGAAGAGGAAGAGGAAAGCGAGCGTAAGGTGATGACCATCCTCAACGCTGCCCTCTGCATCGGCTGTCAGGCTTGCGCCCGCATTTGCCCAAAGCAGTGCCATTCTCACGCTCCGCAAGCCGTTTAACTTTGCCCAACCCCTATCTTGTACCGGAGCCTGTATGAACCCTGTGATCTACCTGGACAACAACGCCACCACCGCTGTGGATCCCCTGGTTCTGGAGGCGATGCTGCCCTATTTGCAGACCTTCTACGGCAACCCCTCCTCGATGCACAGTTTTGGCGGCCAGGTGGGGCGTGCCCTCAACCAAGCCCGCGAACAGGTGGCAGCCCTTCTGGGAGCCGACCCGACGGAGATCGTCTTCACCAGTGGCGGCACCGAAGGCAACACCACGGCCATTTATGCAGCCTTGGCAGCCCAACCCCAGAAGCGCCACCTCATCACCACGCAGGTGGAGCATGCTTCAGTGCTGAATGTCTGCAAGCACCTGGAAAAACAAGGCTACCGCGTCACCTACCTCTCGGTGGATGAGCAAGGCTGCCTGGACTTGCTGGAGCTGGAGGCAGCCCTGACCGGCGATACTGCCCTGGTGAGCTGCATGGCCGCCAACAACGAGACGGGCGTGCTTTTCCCCATCGAGGCGGTGGGATCCCTGGCTCGCAGCTATGGGGCTGTTGTCCATGTGGACGCAGTACAGGCGGTGGGCAAAATCCCCCTCGATCTGCAGCGCCTGCCAGTGGATCTCCTCACCCTTTCCGGGCACAAGCTGCATGCCCCCAAGGGGATCGGCGCCCTCTATGTGCGGCGGGGCTTGCGCTTCCGTCCTTTGCTGCTGGGAGGGCATCAGGAGCGAGGCCGCCGCGCCGGGACGGAAAATGTGCCGGGCATCATCGCCCTGGGCAAGGCAGCGGAGCTGGCCCAAGCCCACCTGGGGGATCCCCATGAGCGGCTGCTGCGGGATCGCCTGGAGCAGGGCTTGCTGCAGCGGATCCCGGATGTCCAGGTTAACGGCCACCCCACTCAGCGGCTGCCCAACACCACCAACTTGGGCTTCAAGTTCGTGGAAGGGGAAGCGATCCTCTTCTGGCTGAACAAATACGGCATCTGCGCCTCCTCCGGCTCCGCCTGCACTTCCGGATCCCTGGAACCCTCCCATGTGCTGCGGGCCATGCGCCTGCCCTACACCGTTTTGCACGGCTCGATCCGCTTCAGCCTCTCCCGCTTTACCCAGCCGGCAGAGGTGGAGCGGGTGCTGGAGGTTTTGCCGGGGATCATCGAGCATTTGCGGGCCATCTCCCCCTTCAGCCACGAGGCGGAAGACTGGCTGCAACAGCAGGAACGGGAACTGGCTCGCCGCTGACCCCCCTCAAACTCATCTTCCCTCGACCGTTAGCATCCTCAACTCAGGATCCAGCCATGTGGGACTACAGCGAAAAAGTTTTGGAACTCTTCTACCACCCCAAAAACCAAGGGGCAATGGATCCCAGCTCCGAGCCTGGTGTTCGGGTGGTGGTTGGAGAAGTGGGCAGCATCA
Source organism: Thermostichus sp. MS-CIW-37 (assembly GCF_054060065.1). NCBI lineage: Bacteria > Bacillati > Cyanobacteriota > Cyanophyceae > Thermostichales > Thermostichaceae > Thermostichus > Thermostichus sp. MS-CIW-37. The sequence continues at coordinate 172,757 of NZ_JBSSCV010000002.1, forward strand.
CCTGCGGCGATGCCCTGCGGCTCTACTTAAAGGTGGACGAGGCCAGCGAGCGCATCTTGGCTGCCAGCTTCCAAACCTTCGGCTGCACCAGCGCCATCGCCTCTTCCTCGGCTCTGACGGAGCTGATCACCGGCCTCACTCTGGATGAAGCCCTGCGGATCGACAACCGCCAAATCGCTGACTACCTAGGCGGCCTGCCCCCCGCCAAGATGCACTGCTCGGTGATGGGGCAAGAGGCTCTGGAGGCAGCCATCTACAGCTATCGCGGCCTTCCTCTGCCTGACCACACGGATGATGACAGCGCTTTGGTCTGCTCCTGCTTTGGCGTCAGCGAGCAAAAGATCCGCCGCTTGATCCGGGAAAACCACCTCACCTCCGCTGAGGAAGTAACAGCCTACAGCAAAGCGGGTGGTGGCTGTGGTTCCTGCCTGGCCCAGATTGAAGACCTGATCGCCGCTGTTCTGGCCGAGACTGACGCAACCCCTTCAGAAGATTCAAGAAATTCAAAAGGGAACTCCCAAAACCAGACAGAGCCCTCTCCCGCTGCTCCCTCTCCCCTCACCACCTTGCAAAAGATCGCCCGCATTCAGGCCGTCCTGGAGGAGGAAGTTCGCCCGCTGCTGTTGGCCGATGGCGGCGATGTGGAGCTTTACGACCTGGAAGGGGATCAGGTGTGGGTGCGCCTCAAGGGATCCTGCACCACCTGCCCCAGCCAGCAAAACACCCTGCGGTTGCTCATCGAAACCCGCCTGCAAGAACAGGTGTGGCCCACCTTAACCGTGCATGCCCTCTAGTTGCCCATTCTCGATAAGCCTGAGAGCCCTATGATCTGCCCCACTGTTACTCCCCGTCGCTTCCCCCATCTCCTGCCTCGATTCGGGAGAGCCCCACCGTTCAACCGGTTTGCTTTTGGATTCCAAGGGATCCAAGGCTGCCTTCCCGCGAGCTGAAATCCTTTGCAGTAAGGATCCCGTCTCGCTAATGCGACCAGTTGCGCCCATTGGCAAGAGATTTCTAACCCTTAAGTCGCCCTCAAGTTTTTCCTCAAGTCTTCATTAGGAGAACTGAACCATGAGACAAATTGCATTCTACGGCAAAGGCGGTATCGGCAAATCCACCACCTGTCAGAATACCGTTGCCGGTATGGCCGAATTGGGACAGCGGATCATGATCGTCGGCTGCGACCCGAAGGCCGATTCCACCCGCCTCATGTTGCACTGCAAAGCCCAGACCACCGTCCTTCACCTGGCGGCTGAGCGGGGATCCGTAGAAGACGTGGAGCTGGAAGAAGTGGTTCTCACCGGCTACAGAGGGGTGCGCTGTGTGGAGTCTGGTGGCCCCGAGCCTGGCGTTGGCTGTGCCGGACGAGGCATCATCACCGCCATCAATTTCTTGGAAGAAAACGGTGCCTACGAGGATCTGGACTTTGTCTGCTACGACGTGCTGGGGGACGTGGTCTGCGGCGGTTTTGCCATGCCCATTCGGGAGGGCAAGGCCCAAGAGATCTACATTGTTTGCTCCGGCGAAATGATGGCCATGTATGCGGCCAACAACATCGCCCGCGGCGTGCTGAAATACGCCTACTCTGGCGGCGTGCGTTTGGGTGGCCTGATCTGCAACAGCCGCAAGGTGGATCGCGAGATCGAGCTGATCGAGGCTCTGGCCGAAAAGCTCAACACCAAGATGCTGCACTTCATCCCCCGCGACAATGTGGTTCAGCACGCAGAATTGCGCCGCATGACGGTGATCGAGTACTCCCCCGACTGCAACCAAGCTGACGAGTATCGGGCCTTGGCCAAAAAGATCATCAACAACACGGATCTGAGGATCCCCACCCCCATCTCTATGGATGAGCTGGAACAGTTGTTGATAGAGTTCGGCGTTTTGGACGACGACCAGAAAATCGCCCACCTCATCGGCAAAACCGAAAAAGAGCTGGCCCCTGTCTGATCCCCGAAAAGACGGGCTGGGGGTAGCTGGTTTCCTCCCTCAGCCCCCCTTCGCACTGTGGCTTTTATCCATGACACCCAATAGCTGAGGTTCTCATGACTACTCTGAAAAGTACCCTCAAAGAGGAAACCCGGAAAATCGTAACGGAGGTTCTGGAAACCTACCCCGAAAAAGCTCAGAAAAAGAGAGCTAAGCACCTCAACGTCTATGACGAGGGCAAAGCAGATTGCGGAGTAAAATCTAACATTAAATCCATCCCCGGCGTCATGACCACCCGCGGCTGTGCTTACGCCGGTTCCAAAGGAGTGGTGTGGGGGCCGGTCAAAGACATGATCCACCTCAGCCACGGCCCCGTGGGCTGCGGCTACTACTCCTGGTCGGGACGGCGCAATTACTACGTGGGAATCACCGGGGTGAACACCTTCGGCACCATGCAGTTCACCTCCGATTTTCAGGAGCGGGATGTGGTGTTCGGGGGGGACAAAAAACTGGCCAAACTCTTGGTGGAAGCCAGCGAACTCTTCCCCTTGGCCAAAGGCATTACCATCCAGTCCGAATGCCCCGTCGGCTTGATCGGGGATGACATCGAGGCAGTGGCCAAGAGAGTTTCCAAAGAAATTGGCAAGCCGGTGGTACCGGTGCGCTGCGAAGGCTTTCGGGGGGTCTCCCAGTCCCTGGGCCACCACATTGCTAACGATACGGTGCGGGACTGGGTTCTGCCCATTGCTGACAAGAAAGCGAAGGAGGGATCCCTCAACTTTGAGCCCGGCCCTTATGATGTGGCCCTGATTGGGGACTACAACATCGGCGGCGACGCTTGGTCTTCCCGGATTTTGCTGGAGGAGATGGGCCTGCGGGTAGTGACCCAGTTTTCCGGCGATGGCACCTGGAACGAGATGCTGCTTGCCCCTCGGGTGAAGCTGAATCTCATCCACTGCTACCGATCCATGAACTACATCTGCCGCCACATGGAGGAAGCCTACGGGATCCCCTGGCTGGAGTTCAATTTCTTTGGCCCTACCCAAATTGCCAAATCCCTGCGGGCCATCGCCCAGCGGTTCGACGAGACCATTCAGGCCAAGGCGGAGCAGGTGATCGCCAAGTACCAGCCCCAGAGCGAGGCTGTCATTGCCAAGTACCGTCCCCGCCTGGAGGGCAAGCGGGTGATGCTGATGGTGGGCGGACTGCGGCCCCGCCACGTCATCCCGGCCTTCCGGGAGCTGGGCATGGAGGTGATTGCCACCGGCTACGAATTCGGCCACGGCGACGACTACAAGCGCACCACCCAGTACATCGACGACGGCACCCTCATCTACGATGACGTGTCCGGCTACGAGTTTGAAGAATTTGCCAAGAGGTTGAAGCCAGATCTCATCGCCTCCGGCATCAAGGAGAAGTACGTCTTTCAAAAGATGGCTTTGCCCTTCCGCCAGATGCACTCTTGGGACTACTCCGGCCCCTACCACGGCTACGACGGCTTTGCCGTGTTCGCTCGCGATATGGATTTGGCTTTGAATAGCCCCACCTGGGATCTGGTCAAAGCCCCCTGGAAGTCTTAGCTTGCCGCCGGGATCCCAGACGCCAACGGCCCTTCCTTCCCCTGCCCCTCATTAGGAGACCGACCATGCCGCAAGATATCCAAGACATCAAAGATCATGCCCGCCTGTTTCAAGATCCGGAGTATCAGGCGCTTCTGCAGTGCAAGCAAACCTTTGAAGATCTCCCTTCCCCAGAAGAAGTGGCCCGGGTGGCCGAATGGACAAAATCTTGGGAATACCGGGAGAAAAACTTTCAGCGGGAAGCTTTGACGATAAACCCTGCCAAGGCTTGCCAGCCCTTAGGGGCCATCTTCGCCGCTGTCGGCTTTGAGGGAACTCTGCCCTTTGTCCATGGATCCCAGGGGTGTGTGGCCTATTTTCGCACCCATCTCACCCGCCACTTTAAGGAGCCCTTTTCGGCGGTCTCCACCTCGATGACGGAAGATGCGGCGGTGTTTGGCGGCCTCAAAAACCTAATCGAGGGACTGGAAAATGCCTACGCCCTCTACAAGCCCAAGATGATCGCCGTGTGCACCACCTGCATGGCGGAGGTGATCGGGGATGACCTGGGAGCCTTCATCACCACGGCCAGAAATGAGGGAGTTATTCCCCACAACTTCCCGGTGCCCTATGCCCACACGCCAAGCTTTGTGGGATCCCACATCACCGGCTACGACAACATGCTCAAGAGCATTCTCAGCACCCTCACCGAGCCGGTGGGCCGCACGGGTAGCAATGGCTACATCAACGTCATCCCCGGTTTCGATACCTACATGGGCAACTTGCGGGAGATCAAGCGCATCTTCGGCTTATTCGGGATCCCGCTGACCCTGCTGGCGGACAACTCCGACTATTTGGATTCGCCCAACGACGGCACTTTCCACATGTATCCCGGAGGAACCCCTTTGGAGGCGGCTGCCCAATGCCTCAACGCCGAGGCTACTTTTTCCTTCCAGCGCTACACCACGCCCAAGACCCTGGAGTTTCTAGCAGAGGCCTCGGGTCGGCCCACCCTGACGGCGCGGCCAGTGGGTATTCGGGGCACAGATGAGTTTTTGATGCAGCTATCCCAGTTAACGGGCAAGCCCATTCCCGCCGAGCTGGAGATCGAACGGGGCCGGGCGGTGGATGCTTTCACGGACTCCCAAGCGTGGATCCACGGCAAGCGGGTAGCCCTGTATGGGGATCCGGATCTGGTGATGGGCTTGCTCAGCCTGTTGCTGGAGCTGGGAGCGGAGCCGATCCATGTGGTGGTGACCAACAGCAACGAGGAGTTCGAAGCCGAGGCGCGGGCACTGCTGGCCTCCAGTCCCTATGGGCAGGGGGCAACCGTCTGGGGGGGCAAGGATCTCTGGCATCTGCGCTCTCTGATGTTCACCGAGCCGGTGGATCTGCTGATCGGCAATTCCTACGGCAAATACCTATGGCGGGATACGGGCACACCTTTGGTGCGCATCGGCTACCCCATCTTCGACCGCCACCACCTGCACCGCTACCCCACCTATGGCTATGTGGGGGCGCTCAACCTCCTTAACTGGATTGTCAACACCATTCTGGATGAGGCAGATCGGCGCAGCATCATCCCCGGCAAAACCGACATCTCCTTCGACTTAATTCGTTGATGGCCAGAGCAGCGGGATCCCAAAGGCCGGACTTTGTCGGACTTTGTCAAGGATCCCCTGCTCCAAAGACTCCACCCCGCTAAGAGGAACAGCCAAGCCTTACAGGAATCTGATGAATTCTGCGGCAACTTGGTTGAGCTTTCTACCCTGGACATGATTGCCCTGACGCAACCGGGGTCCCGCTAGCGGTGCGGAGCACCATCGACGGTTACCGATTGCCTTGTCAGGCCGTAGGCCTTGGAGGATGGATCCCATGAATTCCTCTGTTACCATCAACGACACCACCCTGCGCGATGGGGAGCAAGCAGCAGGGGTAGCCTTCCAAATCCCCGAGAAAATCTCCATTGCCGCCCTCTTGGATGCCATTGGCGTACCCGAAATTGAGGTGGGGATCCCGGCCATGGGCGCCGTGGAAACGGAAGCCATTCGCGCCATGCTCAGCCTGGGGCTGCGGGCCCACCTGCTGGGGTGGAACCGGGCTGTGCCCAGCGATATCCTCGCCTCTATTCGTTGCAGCCTCAAGCGGATCCACATCTCCGTGCCGGTCTCGGATCGGCAAATCGCTGCCAAGTTCCAAGGGGATCGCCCTCGGCTGCTGCGACAGTTGCGCCAATGCGTGGAGATGGCCTTGGAGCAAGGGCTGTGGGTCTCGGTGGGGGCAGAAGATGCCAGCCGCACCCCCCTGGAGCAGGTGATCGAGTTGGCCCAAATGGCCCAGAGCTGGGGCTGTCGGCGCTTCCGCTACTGCGATACGGTGGGCGTTTTGGATCCTTTTAGCACCTACAAGCAGATTCGCCGTCTGGTGCGGGCCATCGATATCCCTGTGGAGATGCATACCCACGACGACCTGGGCATGGCCACTGCCAATGCCTTGGCCGGAATCCGCGCCGGCGCTCAGTCGGTGAACACCACCGTCAACGGCCTGGGGGAACGAGCCGGCAACGCCCCCCTGGAAGAGGTGGTGATGGCTCTGCGCTGCACCTTGGGGATCGACGTTGGGGTGGATACCTGCCGTCTGCGGGAGCTGTCTCAACAGGTGGCGCGGGCCAGCGGTGCTCCCCTCCCCCCCTGGAAGGCCATCGTCGGTGACAACGCCTTTGCCCACGAGTCGGGCATTCATGCGGCGGGAGTGCTACGGGATCCCCAGACCTATGAGCCTTTCCCGCCAGAGGCGGTAGGCAGCCAGCGGCGGCTGGTGTTGGGCAAACACTCCGGCAGGCATTTGCTGCTCCAGATCCTCAAGGAACACGGGATCCCTGTCGAGCAGATCCCACCTGGCCAACTGGAAAAGCTCCTGGAACAGGTGCGGCAGCACGTCACCCACTGCAAGCATCCGATCCCACCGGCGGAACTGGCCCGTTATTGCCGCGCAACGCTGACGCAATGGGCGCAACACACTCCAGAACCCATCCCAGAGGAGAGCCATCCCGATGTTGTCTAACCGCTTGTCCGGAAAGGAAACTTCCAAATCTCAGGCCATTTTGGCAGCCGTGTCTCGACGGGCGCGCCAAGTAGGCCGCAGCCTAACCCGCCAAGAGCTTTGTCAGGTGCTGGCAGAAATCACAGGAGGTACCCCATGAGCGACGAACTGGAGCTGGATCGCCCTCCCCAATTTGAGCTGGGCGACAAAGTCCGCATCCGTAAGGTCATCCGCAACGATGGCACCTTCTTCGGCCAGCCGGTGGGAAAAATCTTAGCCGTTCCCGGCGACGAAGGCTATGTCATCTCCATTGGCACCTTTCTACAACGGTTTTACGTCTATGCCGTCCACTGCTTGGCCAAAGGCTTGGTGGTGGGGTGCCGTGCCCAAGAGCTGGAACTTGTGGAGAAAGGGCTATGAAAGTCATCCTGCACGAAAGTGCCTACGGGCATTTGATGGTCTACGTTCCCAAAAAAGATCTGGAAGAATCGGTTGTGGCCACCCGTTCAGAGGCCGGGGAAACCATTTTCACCTTGAGCAACGGTTGGGAATTGTCCATCCCGGAGCTGCCGGAGCCTTTGTCTCTGCCCAAGACAGTAGAGGCCAAACGCCTCTAGCCAACGGTTGGCTGAACAATTCAAGCAATTCTATTCCTATCGGCTCATCCTCGAAAGGGCTGAGAGAATGGGTTGAACTCAGCTCTAACAAGCTCCAAATACCCATGAAAAGGGTTGGATCCCCCATTACTTTGTATAGACAACCAGCCTATGGAGGGAGATGGCTTTTTATCCTCCTGGGGCTCCTGGTTCTTCTTTGCCTGGGAACCGTCTATTCCTGGAGCATTTTCCGCAAGCCTCTGGAAACAGAGCTGGGGATCGGGGCCAGTGAGAGCCTGCTGCCCTACACCGTTGCCCTCGTGTTCTACGCTACCCTCATGCCCATCACAGGGTTTGTCATCCCCCGCTGGGGATCCCGCCGAGTACTGGCTCTGGGGGGCAGCTTGGTGGGCCTGGGCTATGGGCTGGCCAGCTTCGCCCCCTCCATTGGGTGGATTGCCCTCTGCTATGGGGTGATTGCCGGTAGCGGAGTAGGGGTTGCCTATGGGGTGCCGATGGCCGTGGCAGCCCGTTGGTTTCCCGATTGCAAGGGATTGGCGGTGGGATCCACCATTGTCGGCTTTGGCCTATCTCCCCTGCTCACTGCTCCCCTGGCCAACTGCTTGATCGAGGCACTGGGGGCTCGGCCTACGCTGCTGATTTTGGGGATCCTCTTTGCAGCGGTGATCTTGGGGATCGCAACCCAACTGAGATTTCCTCCCCCCGATTGGATCCCTTCCTCACCTTTTCCAAGAAAATCCACGAATGGCCCAGATCGCTCTCCGTTGACTTCTCGGCGCTCTCTCCCTCTGCTGAGGAACCCCTCCTTCTATGGCCTGTGGATCTGCTATGCCATCGGCACCCTGGTTGGTTTAAGCGCCATTGGGATTTCTGGTCCTGTGGGGGAAGAGCTGATCGGCCTGGATCCCCCTGCGGCTGCCAACAGCGTGGCTCTCTTCGCCATTTTCAACGGGATCAGCCGTCCTCTGTTTGGCTGGTTGGCCGATCGCTTACATCCCCATCAGGTCACTACGGGATCCTACGGGCTCATCCTGCTGGCCTGTGGGCTAATGCTCCTGCCTCCCCAGGGATCCCTTCTGGGCTATTGGGTAGCCTTTTCCTTGCTTTGGTTTTGCCTGGGGGGGTGGCTGGCCATGGCTCCCGCCCTGACCCTGCGCTTGTTTGATCCCGAACGCTACGCCCAGAACTACGGCATCGTGTTTACCGCCTATGGAGTTGGGGCCTTGGTGGGAACGATGATCGCGGGGCAAATTCGCGATAGGCTGGGCAGCTATAGCTATACCTTTTATGGGATGGCCGCCTTGGCGGTGGTGGGGATCTGGGTGGCCAACGTTTTTTTGAAAGAGAAGTTGTAGGAGCTTCAAGCCAGCGGGCACAGCAGGGATCCCATCAGCAGGGGCAGCAATCCCCTACTTCATACCCTCCACTGCAGGGCTGGGTGAACCAACTTAAAGACTTGCCCCCCCAAGGCAAGCAGTTTGGTAGAGTAGTACGGCTATTGCCGACAGATTGGGATCGTGGCGGAATGGTAGACGCTACGGACTTAAAATCCGTTGTTCCTCAAGAACGTGAGGGTTCGAGTCCCTCCGATCCCATCATCCCTTGATCCCTGTCTGTTCCAGCACATTCAGCAAGTCCGGGATCCGAACCCAGGCATCTTCTCGATCCAAATCGGGGCTGGAAAGAAGAGCCACCAAAGCCGGATCGCAAACAGGCGCCACCAAGGGGAAATACCTTAACCCTGCCACCTGAGCAATACTCCAAAAATAGGGAAGCACTGCATTGCTGGGCAAGATCTCGATGACGGTGGTGCCGGGTGGACAAAAGGCGAGGTTGGTTAGGCCCGCCCCGTGGATCCCGATCACCGCCTCTGCCCCCTGCATCAGGGCTATTTGCTCGGGAAGAGAAAGGGTTTCCATTTGCACCGGTGCAAATCCCCAGGGGCGCAAGCAGGCCAGCACCTCCGCTTCGTTGATCACCCGCCGCCAGCGGGCAGACCGACGGCTGATGTAAATCCGCCGCGGCTGCAGGGGGTCGATGGAGAAACTCGGCTGGGCCAGTTGCCGCAGCACCTCCAATCCCCTAGGCGTCAAGCACCCCACCGGAGCGCCTGCCGAGGGCACGATCAGGTTTTGGGCTTGCAGATGGGATCCCCCCAACTGCTCAAAGCTGAGGATGCGCTCGGCTGGGATCCCCAAAGCAGCCAAGCTCTGCACCTGAAAGGGCTTTCTTTGATACCCGTGGATCAAGATGGGGATGTCCTTTTCCAGGGCGCCCGACCGCTGCAGGATATCGAGGGCCGGCAGAATATCCACCATCCAGTGAAAGTAATTAACTGCCCCCAAGGGCAAAAGGGCAACGGGGCCATCCAGTGGGATCGGCGGGGGAAGATGGGGCAAGCCCAGCAGGGGGTGGTGTCGCAGGTGATCTGGCCTGTAGTCCCAGTCGAGGAACTCCGGCGGCGGCAAGCTCAGGGATAGATCGGCGAGCAATTCTCCCCGGCGGGTGAGCACCCCGCTGGCAAAGCTGGCGTAGAGGTGGCGGGGATAGTGGCCCACGTGGACGGATCCTCGGGGGATCTGGGCGACAAAGGTCTCTGCCAAGGGGATGCGCTGCGGGCGCAACTTTTGCAAAATGGCGGGATCAGCGGCAGGGGGCGCTTTTAGACAGAGAACCCCCCCTGGATCCAGCAGTTGGTAGTCCCCTTCGCCCGTGGCCTGATGCCACTGTCGGGTGGTGAGGTAGCCTTGGGTTGGCACTGGCCAGAAGTCGGTTGTAGGGGGGGTGTTCTGGGAAAAAGAGTCCGCTTGAAGGGCAACGCCTTCTGGAGCCCAACGCTGCCGCCAAGCCGAGTACAGCAGGCAATCGGGGCCCTCCCCTCTGCATGCCTGCTCCAGTCCAGACCGCAGAGGGCTTTCTCTGCCACTGCCCTCGCACCACGCCTGCACCCAATTCCGTTCCGCTGCCACCGCTCGGCAAACCTTCTCCCAAGCCGCCTCAGGGTGAGCCAACCGCACTTCCGCTTCCGCCCAGTAGCTGTAGAGCTGCGCTGTCCCGGTGCCCCGCGCCTCAGCCGCCTGGAAACACCCCACAGCCTGAACTGGATCCTGCAGATCCAGCCACGCCAGGCCCATCTGTACCCAGGGATCCCCCCACTCAGGGCGCAGCCGCGCAGCCTCCTGCAGAGGGGAAATCGCCTCTCGCAAACGGCCCAGCTTCATCAGGGCCAAGCCCCAGCGCCAAAAACTCTCTGCCGCCGTCGGATCCTGCTGGCAAGCCCGCTCAAACCACTCCGCTGCCGCAGCCCACAGCCGGCTCCGCTCTTGGGTCAGGCCAATGCGGTGAGCAGCCAAAGCCTGGCCAGAAGACAGCTCCAGCTGTCCATCCCCCAACTCCAGAAGCTGCCGATACAGAGCTGCTGCCTGCGGCCAATGGCCCTTCTCCCACAGGCTTTCCGCCAAAGCCTGCAAGCTCCTCAGCAGGTGGTAAGCGGCCTCGGATTCGGCCACGCCCTCTGCATGCAGCATTGCCAAGCCCTCTTGCCACGCAAGCTGCCCCTCCAGTTCCCGACCCAGCAGGAGATAGGCAGATCCCAGATCCCAATACAGCTCTGGAGACAGGGATCCCTGCTCGAGCCGCTGCTGCAAGACCTGAATGACGTGCTCGTAATGCCCCTGCTCCCAATCCTCAAGGAGAAAAGCAGAAGACAACAGATGGGGGGGTAGAGCTGGGTTGGGAGCCATGTCTTTGTGGATGAGAAACAGTGTTACAAACTGCAACAATCCTCCCCCTCTGGGCCCATGCCCCTAGTATTCTAGGCTTGGCCTCCCATTCAGGGATCGGACAGCGATCCTTCTCAGCTCAAAGAGGGATACTTGTCCGGTCGCGGGTCAGCCTCTTCATCCCCTTCGATGGCACTGTCCTCGGCCTTTGTCGGCAGTTTTTTCGATCAAAACGGAGTTTAAGAGATCGATGGGTATCAACGTATCCGCTGGCGCAGTCGTTTCCAGCCCCCGTCTGTACCAAACCGTGCCTGTATCGACCATCTCCCAAGCGGAACAGCAGGATCGCTATCTGGGACGCACCGAGTTGGATCGCCTCGAGGATTTTTTCTCCAGCGGCCTGAAACGGCTGGACATTGCCCAGGTGATTGCAGCCAACTCCGAAATCATCGTCAGTCGCGCCGCCAACCGCATCTTCACGGGGGGCTCGCCCATGGCCTATCTGGAGCGGCCCGAAGTTACTCAAGATGAGAAGGAAGCCTTCAAGCTGGGCACTGCCTTCTATGTGGAATCCACCGGCGGATTCATCGAGGCCATCCGCAACATCTTCAGCGCCAGCGGCGTGGAGATTCCCCCCAACTTCCGCCCCATCAACATCTCCCGCTACGGGGCTGCCAACATGCGCAAATCGCTGCGGGATCTGAGCTGGTTTTTGCGCTACGTCACCTACGCTTTGGTGGCCGGGGATCCCAGTATCATCGCCGTCAACACCCGCGGCCTGCGGGAGATCATCGAAAACGCCTGCTCCGCCGAGGCCACCATTGTCGCCATTCAAGAGATGAAACGGGCGGCGGCTGGCTACTTCCGCAAAGATGCCGAAGCAGTTGCCATCATCAACCAATATTTCGATGTTTTGCTGAGCGAGTTCATCGCCCCCGCCCCTTCCGACAAGCTGCGGCAGCGCAATGCCAGCACCGCCGACGGGATCCCTCTGCAAGGGCTGCAGCTACCCCAGATCTACAACTTGGCTGCCGAGAAAGTTCCCGTTTTTGCCATGAAGCCGGGGCTGTCCAACGCCGAGAAGGAAGAAGTCATCAAGGCCGCCTATCGACAGGTGTTTGAGCGGGATATCCGCCGCGCCTACGGCCTCAAGCTTTCCGACCTGGAGTCGAAGGTGAAAAACGGCGAGATCTCCATGAAGGAGTTCATTCGCCGCCTGGGCAAATCGGAGCTGTATCGCAAGCAGTTCTACGAGCCTTACATCAACAGCCGCGTTGTGGAGCTGGCCTTCCGCCACTTCCTGGGGCGGGCTCCCGAAACCCGCGAGGAAGTGCAGACCTACTTCTCCATCGTCTCCAGCAAGGGTCTGGCTGGCCTGGTGGACGCGCTGGTGGATAGCCGCGAGTACGGGGACTACTTCGGCGAAGAGACGGTACCCTACCTGCGCAAGCTGGGGGTAGAAGCGCAAACCAGCGCCAACTGGGGGGCCAAATTCGACCTCTACAACTACGCTGCCCCCCGCCGCAAGGTGCCCCAGTTCATTACCCTCTTTGCCCGCTACAACCGGCCTCTGCCGGATCAGCATGCCTATGGCTCCGGCAACGACCCGCTGGAGATCCAATTTGGGGCCATCTTCCCCAAGGAAACCCGTTCCCTCAGCGCCCGCCCTGCTCCCTTCAACAAAGATGTCAAGCGCATCCTCATCCGGCGCGGCTTTGCCCTGACCAACGAGCGCACCAATCCCAGAGCAGCAGGGGATCCCGGCAGCCTTGGCCCGAAGGTTTTCAAGCTCACCCAGACTCCGGGAGATCGCAGCCGACGGCTGGGGGTGCGGGCCGGCATTGTTGGCAGCGAGGGATCCACCCAGGCGGTGATCCGCGCCTGCTACCAACAGGTATACGGCTATGTGCCCTACGAAGGCCAACGGCTGACCCGCTGGGAGATCAAGCTGGAGTCGGGGGAAATTCCCGTCAAAGAGTTTGTGCGCCAACTGGCCAAGTCGGATCTCTTCCGCAACAAGTACTGGTCCAGCTTGTATGTCTGCAAAGCCATCGAGTTCATCCACCGCAAGCTACTGGGCCGACCCACCTACGGACGGCAAGAGATGAACCGCCTATTTGACATCGCCTCCAAGCAGGGGTTCTACGCGGTGGTGGATGCCATCTTGGACGGCGAGGAGTACCAGCGGGTCTTCGGGGAAGATATCGTGCCCTACGAGCGCTACCTCACCCCCGGCGGCCTGGCGCTGCGGCGGATGCGCCCCGGCTCCACCGACATGGCAGTGACCAAGCCCATTCGCACCGACGAGGACATTCCGCTATTTGTCAAGTTGGGCCAGCCCCAGGACATGCCTTCCGGCGAGCTGGAAATCCAGCGGCGGGCTCAGCAGGGGGTGCCCAAGGTACGCCAAGAGATCCCCATCTTCAAGCTCACCAGCCTGGCCAACAAAGCGGAAGTGAACAACCTCATCCGCGCCGCCTATCGGCAGGTCTTCGAGCGGGATATGGACATCTACAACATCAGTGCCGAGCTCAGCTCCGCCGAGTCCAAGCTGCGCAACGGCGAGATCACCGTCAAGGAGTTCATCGAGGCGCTGGGGTGTTCAGAGCTGTACCGCTCCGAGTTCTATGCCCCCTATCCCAACACCAAGGTGATCGAGCTGGGCACCAAGCACTTTCTGGGCCGTGCGCCCCTCAATCAGCAGGAGATCCGCAAGTACAACCAGATCTTGGCCACCCAGGGGGTGAAAGCCTTTGTGCGCGCCCTGCTGAACACCCAGGAGTATCGGGATCTCTTCGGCGAGGACACGGTGCCCTATCGCCGCTTCCCCACCTTGCCGGCGGCCAACTTCCCCAACACCCAGGAGCTGTACGGTCGCCTTACCAAGCAAAACCGCGAGCTGGTGGTGCCCAGCTTCAGCCCTGTGGGCAATGACCGTAGCTAGATGGGGCTCTCAACTGCTCTCTTTCTTGTGAGAGAGGGGTCGGGGGTGAGGGGAGAGACGAGTTAGCTCCACAAAGGCAGAGGAGACTGGGCTTCATAGCCCAGATGCCGTAGCGCAGCAGGGGTAACCACTCGACCCCGGGGCGTGCGCTGCAGGTAGCCGATCTGCAGCAGATAAGGCTCATACACTTCTTCAATGGTTTGGGGATCCTCACCCGTCACCGCGGCCATCGTCTCCAAGCCCACTGGCCCTCCACCGAACTGCTCCACCAGCACCGTCAGCAGCTTGCGATCTGTCCAATCCAGCCCCATAGGATCCACCTGGAACAGCTCCAGAGCGGCTGCTGCCACTTCTCGGCTAATGTGGCCGTCCCCTCGCACCTGGGCGTAATCTCGCACCCGCTTGAACAGGCGGTTGGCAATGCGGGGTGTGCCCCGAGAACGGCGGGCGATCTCTGCAGCCCCTTCTGGATCGGTGGAGACATTTAAGAGGCGAGCCGTGCGCAGCACGATCTGCACCAGCTCGTGAGGCTCGTAAAAGCGCAGCCGTTGCACATGGCCAAAGCGATCCCGCAGCGGAGAAGTGAGGGCGCCAATGCGGGTTGTGGCCCCGATGAGGGTAAAGCGTTCCAAGGGCAGAGAGGTGATGCGGGCAGAGCGACCTTTGCCAATGGTGATATCAAGACGAAAATCCTCCATCGCCGGATAGAGCAATTCTTCTGTAACCTTGGGCAGGCGGTGGATCTCGTCAATAAACAACACATCCCCCCGCTTCAAGCGCACCAAATACCCGGCAATGTCGCGGGGACTCTCCAAAGCCGGCGCGGTGGTCATGTAGAACTGGGATCCCATTTCTGCCGCCAGCACTGCTGCCACCGTGGTTTTGCCTAGACCAGGCGGGCCGTAGAACAGCAGGTGATCCAAGGGCTCTTGGCGAGCGCGGGCCGCTGCAATGGCAATGGAAAGCACTTCTTTAAGTTCCGTCTGGCCGATGTATTCCGCCAGAGTGCGCGGGCGAAGCGATTCTTCCTGGGCTTCACCGAGGTGGGCTTGCGGCTGCAACAGGGCAGAGGGATCCGCTTCCCTTTCCCCGGCAAGGCTCAACTCCTCGCTTTCTTTTCTCCAGGCTGAAGACTTTTGCTGCCGCCGCTTGGGGCTCTCAGCGTTCTGGCCTGCATCTCGAGAAGAAATAATTGCCATGTTCCTAAGTCACAGAGGCAATGGCCCCAATTTAACCCCAGAAAAGCTCTGGGAAAGATCACCCCAGCAAAGAGAACAAAAAAATCCCCCAGACCAAGCCGGGGGATCCACCAATGCTGTTGAAGCGTCAGGTCAGGCCATCAGCCACGCACCGCAGGCGCTACCTCCACCGCCGCCAAGTCCAGCGGGAAGTTGTGCGCATTCCGCTCGTGCATCACTTCCATCCCCAGGTTGGCACGGTTCAACACGTCTGCCCAGGTCCCCACTACTCGACCGTTGCTGTCCACAATCGATTGGTTGAAGTTGAACCCGTTCAGGTTGAACGCCATAATGCTGATCCCCAGCGCCGTAAACCAGATCCCCACCACCGGCCACGCCGCCAGGAAAAAGTGCAGGCTCCGGCTGTTGTTGAACGACGCATACTGGAAAATCAACCGGCCAAAATACCCGTGCGCCGCCACAATGTTGTAGGTCTCTTCCTCTTGCCCAAACTTGTACCCCAGGTTCTGGGACTCCTCTTCCGAGGTCTCCCGAATCAGGGTGGAGGTCACCAGCGACCCGTGCATGGCGCTAAACAACGCCCCACCAAACACGCCGGCCACCCCCAACTGGTGGAACGGGTGCATCAGGATGTTGTGCTCCGCTTGAAACACCAGCATGAAGTTGAAGGTGCCCGAAATCCCCAAGGGCATCCCGTCCGAAAACGACCCCTGCCCAATCGGGTAAATCAAAAACACTGCTGTGGCCGCTGCCACCGGCGCCGAGTAGGCCACCGCAATCCAGGGACGCATCCCCAGCCGGTAGCTCAGCTCCCACTCCCGGCCCATGTAGCAGAACACCCCAATCAAAAAGTGCAGCACAATCAGTTGGTAGGGGCCGCCGTTGTACAGCCACTCATCCAGTGAGGCGGCTTCCCAAATCGGGTAAAAGTGCAGGCCAATGGCTGCCGAAGAGGGCACTACAGCCCCAGAAATGATGTTGTTCCCGTACAGCAAGGAACCGGAAACGGGCTCGCGGATGCCGTCGATGTCCACCGGCGGAGCCCCGATGAAGGCGATGATGAAGCAGGTGGTGGCAGTCAGGAGGGTGGGAATCATCAGCACCCCGAACCAGCCGATGTAAAGGCGGTTGTCGGTGGAGGTGACCCACTCGCAGAACTGCTCCCACACGTTGCTGGTTGAGCGACGTTGGATAACAGTAGTCATGAGGACAAACTTCCCTAAGGAAGCGCGAAGATTGACAACCTAACCTTAAAACATCCGTTAAGTTTCGTCAACCACCCAATACAAAAAGGAGGGAGAAAGATCGTGTCCGCCCCTCGGTGGATGTTAGGGATCCACACCACCACACCCGTTTTGGGCCTGGCCCTGCTGCCGTTGGAGCCGGGGCTGGGAGAACCCCGCAGCCAGAGCTGGTGGCTGGATCGGGAGATGGCAGCGCAGTTGCACCCCTGCTTGAGAGACTTCTTGGCCCGTCAGGCTTGGTCACAGGTAGCCGGGATCGCTGTGGCTTTGGGGCCGGGCAGCTTTACGGGCAGCCGTTTGGGGGTGAGTGTAGCCCGCCTGCTGGGCCAGCAACTGCGCATCCCCGTGTTCGGCTACTCGGCTTTGGCCGTCCTAGCCCGCCATGTGTGGATCTGGCAGGGATCCCCGGCACAGCCCTTGACGGTGGCGGTGCAGATGGACGCCAAACGAGAAGAGTGGTATGGCGGCGTGTATCGGGTGACAGAAGAGGGTGTCGCTGCAGAAGTGGCCGATCGGCTCTGGGAGGAAGAGGCTTGGCAGGCAACTCTCCGACAGTGGCCGCAAGCTCTATCCGTGAATGCCGCCGATTTTGTGGATCCTGCACCTGTGGTGGCGTTGGCAGAATTGGCCCGCGCCGATTTTCGGGCTGGGTTGCGCCCTCAGTGGCAGGAGGTGCTGCCCCTCTACGGTCGCCAGCCCCCGATTGATCTCAGAGGGCTGAATCGGACTCCGCCTCCCCAGCGCGAACGGAGTGCCCCATCGTCACGGTAAGATTGGGAAGTCTAAGCAACGGATCCCTCTGCTGACATGATCTCAAGCAACGATTTGCGCCCTGGCGTCTCTGTAGAAATTGATGGAGCTCCCTACAAGGTGATCGAGTTCCAGCATGTGAAACCCGGCAAGGGGGCAGCCTTTGTGCGCACTAAGCTCAAAAACATGCAGACTGGCAACGTTGTGGAGAAAACCTTCCGCGCCGGTGAAACCCTGCCCGCAGCCACCATCGAAAAAGTCGAGATGCAGTATCTCTACGCGGAAGGGGACAACTTGGTGTTTATGGACATGGAGACCTATGAGCAGGCTCCAATTACCGCCGCCCAAATTGGCTCCGCCGTGAAATATCTGAAAGAAAACATGCAAGTGTCAATCCTGCGCTGGAATGGGCAGGTGATCGATGTGGAGCTGCCCAACACCGTTGTTCTGGAAGTGGTGGAAACAGATCCAGGGGTGAAAGGAGATACCGCCACTGGGGGAACCAAGCCGGCCAAGCTGGAGACCGGTGCCGAGATCCAGGTGCCTTTGTTCATCAAGGTTGGAGAACGGATTCGGGTCGATACCCGCACCGACACCTATCTGGGCCGGGAGTGAGTTCTCCCTCTCCTTTTCGGTTATGGATTTCTGTTGTGGACAGGTGATGCATCAGGAGTGAACCTTCCCTTGGATGTTGTCAATTGGCAGGAAATTCGTCTTCTCCTGGCCGCTCTGCAAGAGAGCGATGTTACCGAGCTAACTCTGGAGTTCAAAGATTTTCGCCTCACCTTGCGCAAAGGGATCCCGGCTGAGCTTTCCCCCACCCCCACCAGTCCGGCTGCTGTCTCCCCCGCACCTCCCCCTCCCACTCCTGCAGAAGCGCCCCCTCCTCCCACTGCTCCCAAATCCACCCCCAGCCATTGGATAGACGTGACGTCACCAATGGTGGGCACTTTCTACAGCGCCCCAGCTCCAGATGAACCTGACTTTGTGCGGGTTGGCCAACGGGTGAACAAGGGCCAAACCCTGTGCATCATCGAGGCCATGAAGCTGATGAACGAGATCGAGGCCGAAGCGGCAGGCGTGGTGACCGAGATTTTGGTGAGCAATGGGCAATCGGTGGAGTTTGGGCAGGTGTTGATGCGGTTGGATCCCACGGGTTAGTGGGCAAGGGAGAAGCCGGATTTTGGCGACCCAATTTCCTTTGCCTTGCCGGTGCAGCGCTCCCGAGAGGGGCCAGGTGAGCTTGACTTCTCTCTCAAGCAGGAAGAAAGTGAGTTGGCTTTAGAGCCAACATTGATGTCTGTCAGTTACAGCAAGAGCACGAGGCCCAAATGGCGCGGCTTTCCGGCTATGTTCCCCCAGAGCAGGTGGAAAGCTTACAGGTGCAGCTACAACAACTGCAAGCGGAAATGGCGCGGCTGATGGCAGCCAACCGTGACTACGAAGCGCACATTGCCCAACTGGAGGAGCAACTACAGCAGAGCCAAGCCCTGATCCTTCAGCTCAGGACAAAACAGGCCGAAGCCGACCAGCGCATTGTCCAACTGGAGGGATCCCTGCAAGCCCGCCAAGAAGCCTTGGAGCAAGCTCAACAACAACTGAAAACCACGGGATCCCGCCTCAGCGCCCTTCAACAGCAGCAGGCCAACTTGACGGTGGAACTGCGAGACGCGCGAGAGCTGCTGGCGGCCTATCGGCAGAGCCTGGAGTCCCTGCAAGAGAATCTCAAGATTGAGCAGAAAAGTGCTCCGCACCGCTAACGCGATCGCAACCGTCTGCTGCAGGTGAGTTACGAACAGCAAAAGCTGATCGCCGAGGCAGCGCAGGCTCAGTTGAGAGCAGCCAACTTCTCTGGCTCAACCGCCAAAGATGGGCCAGCACGCTTGCGTGAGCGAAACGCAGTCCTTACAGGGAGACCGGAGGAACCCGAGACCGACGCCGACACTCCTGAGGATACGCCGACGGATCCCTTGTTGGCAGAACTCACCCCATGGGCCAGGCATCTGTTCCAAAACTTACAGGCGGCGGGCCTGCTGGATCGGCCCCAGATCCAAGATATTCTCAGCCGCTGGCAACAATCAGGGGGCAAGCTGACTGCGGTCATCGGCGAGTGTACCGGCCTGAAGGCAACCACGGTCGCGTTAGCGGTGCGGTTCCCGGTAGGGTGCCGGAGGCATAGCACTTTCAAGTTCTTTGCCGATGGGGGGTATTCTGCCCGTTTGTCGGGGTGCCGCATGGTGGGAGAGTTTCTCAGGGCTGCCGACTTGTTGGCTGCTGAAGTGCTGGAGTCCTTGCCGCCGATGGATGAATCTTCGCCCCACTGGGGGGATCCCTTGGTGGAGCGGGGGTTATTGCGACCGGAGACGCTGCAGTATTTTCGCAAACATTTTCTGCCAGCTTCTGCCAACGGTTGACCAAAAAAACTGGGTTTAGCGCTCCGCCCTTGAGGGCGGCTTTGTGTTATGGTGCCGGTTGAACTCCGCCAACTTGAATAGGGCGCAGTGTCAGCAGGGAAAGTATCTGGGAGTTCATCCCAGTGGTTGGGGTCATGGCATCCCTCATCATTGGCAAGGGCGGTGTAGCCCAGGAAGTAGGAATCATCCTGCGACCTAGAAGGAATTCTTGCCCTTTAGGGCAGGAAGAAGGTCAACTCGTCCTCTCCTGCTGAGATGATGCAACGACTCTGTCCGAGTAGCGCGAATGGAGTTGCAGCCGCCGAGACCGCTGACCGGGTGAAGGTCTTGCCTCCGCAGCACATTGTCGGGCAGGAGATGGCGGCACGACTGCTTGTGGCGGCCCTGGAGAAGGGGCGGGTGACTTCCAGCTACTGCTTCTTGGGCCCCCAAGGGGTGGGGCGGAAGCTGATGGCCCGTTGGTTTGCCCAGGCCCTCTTGTGCGAATCCAGCTCCGGGATCCCTTGCGGCAAGTGCTCCAACTGCCATTGGCTGCTGGCGGGCAACCATCCCGATCTCCATTGGGTCAGCCCCACCTACCTACACCAAGGCCGCCTGATCGCGGCAGATTCCCCGGAGGCGCAAACCTTGCAACGGCGCCCGCCGCCCCAAATTCGCTTGGAGCAGGTGCAGGGGGTATCCCGCTTCTGTGCCCGCAAGCCGATTCGAGCCCAGCGAAAGGGCTCCGCCCCGCTAAAGGACTCCGTCCCGCTTACGCGATCGGGAGCGGTGGTGGTGCTGGAGGGAGCCGAAACCTTGGCGGAAAGCGCTGCCAATGCTTTGTTGAAAACCCTGGAGGAGCCAGGCCCAGCCCATATTATACTCATCGCCCCCCAGGCGGCCTCGCTGTTGCCGACGCTGTTGTCCCGCTGCCAGATGGTGCCTTTTCGCCGCCTCAGCCCAGAAGAGGTCGACCGGGTGCTGAGTGGGTTGGGTTGCCCAGATCTGGCAGGGATCCCTCGATCCGAGCTGATTGCCTTGGCCCAGGGCAGCCCCGGCTTGGCACTGCTGGCCCACCAGCACCTACGGCAGATCCCGCCGTCGCTCCTTGAGGAACTCAAACGTTGGCCCTGGCACTCTTCTCTCCAGCAGGCGTTGGAATTGGGCAGGGCGGTGGCCGGTTTGGAGCTGCCGACCCAACTGTGGCTGATCGATTATTTGCAGCAGCATTTCTGGGCACAGGGATCCCGTCAGCCGCTCGCGTCAGGGGTACGGGGTGCCATCCGGCAATTGGAACGCATTCGCCAACAACTGCTGCAATCGGTGCAGCCACGCCTCTGTTGGGAAGTCAACCTGGCCAACGAAGGACTCCGTCCCGCTAGCGCGAACAGTCTGGGTGGGTGATGTGGTAGCTGCCGTCAGCCTGTACCCAGGCGATCTCTGGGATCCCACATTGGCAAGCATAGACTTCTATCTCTTCAGGAGCTCGATCCAGCAATTCCAGCTCCACTGCCTCCATTCGCGTCAGCGGTGCGGTTCCCGTTAGGGTGCCGTAGGCATAGCACTCTTCTCGCCAGCGGGCGGCCAAGGCCAGCGCCGCCGGGATCCCTGCCGGCACCAGGGGCACCACCAACCGTTTGCAGCCCATCTCCTCGGTTTTGGGGTCGGGGGGCAAGAGCCGGAGCAGCGTATCCGGCAGAAGGGTAAAGCCGATCCCCGGCTGTTCGACCTGCTGAGGGCTGTAGAGAGCATGCAGCCGGTCGTAGCGTCCCCCCAAGGCAATGATCTCCCCGCCTGCCACTGCCTGAAAAACGATGCCGGTGTAGTAGGCCAGGGTTTGCAACAAGCTCAGATCCAGCACCACCCGCACCCCATGTTCCTCCAGCACCTGGCAGAGCTGCCGCAGATCCCGCAGCCGCTCAGGCGGCACAGGCAACTGAGCCAGGTCAGAAAGAACTGAGCCGGGCTGGCCCCGCAGCCCCAGAATCTGCAAGCCAATCTGGCGGGCGGCTTCCGGCAGAGGGGCCGATTCCAGGTAAACGTAGTCGAGCTGGGCAATGGCACGGCGCACTGCCGCTTGAGCCGTGGGGGCAACGGCGCTGAGCAAACTCTCGGTGAGGCTGACATCTCCCAGCAGCAGCGTCCAGGCGGCCTCCGTCCCGTTTACACAAGAAGAGATGCCGATCGAGCGAATGCAATCGGCCAGCAGCAGCAGAATCTCGGCATCTGCCAGCCATCCCCCTGCCCCGATCAGCTCCACTCCGGACTGAAAAAACTCCTGGCTACTGTAGGATCCCTCCTCCCGCCGGCTGTTGCGAAAAACGCTGCCGTGGTAGTAGAGCCGCAACGGCAAAGGCCCACCGGCTAGACGGGTGGCTGCCGCCCGCACAATGGAAGCAGTGAACTCGGGGCGCAGCCCCAGCATCGTCCCTTCGCCATCCCGCAGTTGCAGCACCGACTCGGCACGGATGGATCCCCCCGCCAGCAGCGTTTCCAGCCGCTCCAGGGTGGGAGTGATGATGCGCTGGTAGCCGTAGCGTCGGAAAACCTGGGTAAGCTGAGCCTCCAGCTTCTCCCGCCGTTGTACCTCCCGCGGCAGGAGATCCCGGGCACCGCTGGGGGGGCGCAGGCTGCTGGAGACGGTAGAACTGGCTTCAGGGCGCTCCGCACCGCTAACGCGAGAGTGCTCCGCACCGCTAACGCGATTGTACACAGGGCAACTCCGACAGGCTGTCCTGCCGCATCCTACCACTTGGAAGGGAGATCGACCGGGATCTTTGGGCTTCCCTCTAGTCCTCGATTTACCGGGCTATCGGTTAGCTTGCAGCACAATGCTCAACCTCGCTGACGAACCTTCCGACAGACGTTGTTGGTCTGGGCGATAGCAGCTTGACGTGGATTGGCCAAACCGGTGAGCTGGCTGGCACATTTTTTGTAGGCATTTCGCCTAGGCTAAAGTTTGCTCCACCTTCAGCCTGTGTGCTCTTTCAGAGCGAGGAGCAACTACCTGCAGCTTGCGGGGAAGTCGCGCCTGTGGAGATCCCTTTGGCGGGGTGGTAGAGGTGAGCTCTACCACTGGCCATGGGTCGTGGAAGCAAAAAGAAACCATCAACCTGCGCGAAAGTCCGCTTTTGCTCGGTGTTGTATAAGTCTTTCAGAGCGGAAACTCAGGCCACTCCCGGATGGGATCCGTGGAGCGTACTCGGTGCATTCCTGCTTCCGCAAAGCGGGCGAAAGCGGCCTCCGCCTGTTCGCTGAAATCCACAACGCCGGGGATCACCACCGCCGAGGTGCAGTCCTCCAGAAGATAAACTTTCTTGGCCAAGCTGGGATCCGTGGCTTGGATTTCCTGCAGCAGGTCACTCACCGTCCAGGCCACGCAATGGCTTTTGGCTTGGCCAGCCACGATCAGCGCATCAAACTGCAGCAGGTGGCGGATAAGAGGCTCATTTTTCTCGTCGATGGGATCCCCTTCCGGCCCGGTCAAGACCTCCGGGCTGAGTACGGAATAATTCTCCGTCAAGGGGTTGGCTCCCTTGAGCTGCAGGCTGGGCTGGCTAAGGCGGGCCATGCCGTGAAAGAAAATCGCCTCCTCCACCGCCGGCACCAAGGCATGGCCGATCCCCCCCAGCATGGAGTGGTAGGGCCAGACGATGAGGGGATATTTCCCCCCCTGCTCCAATTGCTCGGCGTAATGCAGAGCGTAGACCTGCAACCGGGTTAGATCCCCTTGGGTCAGGCTGGCGGCTACAGCCGGGTTCACCCGCCACCGCCCGCAGCGGATATCGGCTGCCGAAATGGCCGTGGCCGGCTCAGGATGGGATCCCTGTGCGTCCACCCAAAAGACGGGGTGGAAGATCTGCATGGCCGTGTGGGTGTCGAGGGTGGCAACAATCTGGGTGATGCAGGCCAAATTGCGGTAGATGAACTGACAAAGCCGGCGATTATCTTCCACCGCTCCCAACCCGCTGGAACCGGCCACAAACAGCTCAAAGCCGGGAATGCAAAAGGTGTTCTGCACATCAATGAGCAACAAGCCCACCCGCACCTGATCGGCCTCCGCCGGCGGGATCCCTTGCTCCTTGGCCCAGCGCTCGGCTTCTGCTGCCCGCTGTTGGTAGGGCACGCGCCAAATCTCCCCCACCCGCTCCGGATCAAAGTGGGTGGGAAGGCCTGCTGGAGCCGCAACCGTTAGCTCCTGTAGAGTGGCATTCATGGCGTTCTCCCGGTGGGGGCTGGATTGACCAGGCTTGCACAAGCTTGATCTAAGGTTAAAGGAAGTCGGGCTGGTACTTATGGTTGGTTTCACTATAAGTTGGGGAAGAGGTTTTGTCCAGATGGCCGCCTGTGTTCTCGGCTAAGTTTGGATTTGGCGTCTTGTTGAGACCGATTTTTCGAGCTTTTCGGGGGTTGCGGTGCTTCTGGTGGATCCCGGACAGGCAGGCTTACTTATGGTAAGTTTCACTATAACCTTGGCGACAGCTCTCTGCTCGATCCCATCGCTCCCCATCGGCTTCTGCCTTGAGGTTTTTTCATGTTGAGCCCTGATTTCTCGTCGTTGCAGCCCCAAGACTATGGCTTGCTAACCGATCTGTACCAGTTCACCATGGCCGCTTGCTATGTGGGGGAAGGGCTAGAGGCTCAGCCCGCTGCCTTTGAGCTGTTCGTGCGGCGGCTGCCCACCGACTATGGCTATCTGATTGCCATGGGGCTCACCCAGGCGGTGGAATACCTGCAGCAGCTCAGCTTCGCCCCCGAGGCTTTGCGAGCACTGCGGGAAACGGGCATTTTCGCCGATGCGCCGGAGCGCTTTTGGGATCTGCTGGCCCGCTGCCGGTTTGAGGGGGATATGTGGGCGGTGCCGGAAGGAACGGCCATTTTCGCCAACCAGCCCCTATTGCGGGTGGAAGCCCCCCTCTGGCAAGCCCAACTGGTGGAGACCTATCTGCTGTCCACCTTTAACTACCAGACCCTGATTGCCACCAAGGCGGCCCGTATGCGCGATGCAGCAGGGGATGAGGCCATCTTGCTGGAGTTCGGCACCCGGCGAGCTTTTGGGCCCCAGGCGGGGCTATGGGCAGCCCGGGCGGCTCTGGCGGCAGGGTTCAATGCCACCTCCAATGTTTTGGCAGCCCTGAAATTGGGGCGCAAGCCGGCAGGAACCATGGCCCATTCCCTGGTGATGGCCATTGCCGCTCTTTCGGGAGATGAGACCCGCGCTTTTCAGTCCTTTCGGCGCTACTTTCCCCAGGCTGCGCTGCTGATCGATACCTACGACCCCATCCAAGGGGCGCGCACGGCAGCCCAGCTTTTTGCAGCCGGAAGCCCGGATCAACTGGGATCCCGCGGGGAAATCGGCGGGGTGCGCATCGACTCAGGAGATTTGGAAGATCTCTCTCGCCGGGTGAAACAGATTTTGCCTCAAGGAGCCCCGGTGTTCGTCAGTGGGGATTTGGATGAATACGAGATCGAGCGCCTGCATCGCTCCCAGGCCCCCATCAGCGGCTATGGAGTGGGCACCCGCCTGGTGACCGGAGAAGGCGTGAACGGGGTGTACAAATTGGTGGAAATCAACGGGATCCCGGTGGCCAAAGCTTCCTTTGCCAAAGCCACCCTTCCCGGTCGCAAGCAGATCTTTCGCGGCCCCGAGGGAGACTTGCTGGGCCATGCCGACGAGCCCCCGCCCCCCGGCTACGAACCGCTGTTGCGCAAAGTCATGGAAAAAGGGCTGCTGCTGGATCCCTTGCCGGATTTGGAAGCCATTGCCCGCACCAGCCGCGCTTCTGTGCTGCGCCTGCCTCAGGGGGTGCGACAACTGCGCCAGCCGGATCCCTGGCCCATGGCCCTGACTGCAACTTTGCAGCGGTTGAAAGACCACACCCTCGGTCAGGACTGTGCCTCGGCGGGCACTGCCTGAGGAGCGGATTCTAATCCAAGCAACATTGAACCATGCTGAACATAGTATTCAGCATGGCGCGATATGTAACTCCCAAAGAAGTTGCTCGTCGGCAGTACGAACACCTTCAGGACGAGCAAGGCGATATGACCTCGATAGCTACATCAAGTTACCCGGAAAGCAGAAGCACATTGTTCTCTACGCCAGAGTTATCAGCCGAGCGCAAAAACCCGACTTGGAGCGACAGATTGCTCGATTGGTTAGCCTCCATTCTGGAGCCGAAGGGGTCGGAGACATTGGCGGCGGTCTCCACTTCCAAAGACCACGGTTCCTTGCCCTACTGGAACGAATCGGTGCAGGAGATGTCGGCACACTTGTGGTCGCCTATAAAGACCGCCTCTGCCGCTTTGGATTTGAGCTTGTTGCCTGGTACTGCCGTCAACACGGGTTCGAGAAAGAGCTCCGCTCCGCTGACGCAAACGTGGTTCTCAATCACCAAGACCACTCTCCCCAACAGGAATGGGTTGAGGATATTCTTGCCATTTTGCACGGCTTCAGTCATCGGCTCAGCGGACTCAGGAAGTACCGAACTGCAATCCAGGAAGATCAGGATTTATCCCGAACCCGCTCTGGCTAAGGTGTGGAAACACTGGCAAGCAGCGTGCCGGTATTGCTACAACCAAGCGATTGCCCATCAGTGCCAGCACGGTGCCCCAAAAACGGCTAGAAAGCTGCGGGACATCATCCTGCACTCCGACCTGCCCCGGTGGGTGAAGGACGCCCCCTGCCACATCAAGCAGAACGCGGTCATCGAGGCGTGGTTGGCGTTTCGCCGGAGCAAAGACGCGAAGTTTCGCAGTGTGCGGGACAGGTCGCATACGCTGCAATTCAACGCCGGCAACTTTCGCAATGGGACGTGGTATCCGAAACTCACCCGAGGTTTGGCGTTTCGTGCATCCGAGGAGATGCCCAGAGAATGGGCACATGGAACTGAGCTAGTGCGGGTGAAAGACAGGTGGTATGCCATCTTCCCTGAACCTGTGAACGAGCAGTGCTCGTTGGCAACGGGAATCATAGCGCTTGACCCTGGGGTGAGAACTTTCCTCACCGGGTTTGATGGGGAAGGTTTTGTGGATATTGCCAAAGGCGACTTTGGCCGGATAACACGGCTGTGCCACTACCTGGATGAGTTGCAATCGAGGCTGAGCCAGGCACCGAGGCAAAAGCGTAGGCGAATGCGGCAAGCAGCGTTTCGCTTGCGTCAAAAAATCAGGAACTTAGGTCGTGTTGATCTTATGTTAAGATAGAGAGAATAATTTATGGTGGAAAGAGGATGAAGTTGGTTTTTTAGATGAAAACAAACGGCAGAAGATATTGGCTTTTTTACGGACAGAAGAGAGAGTTAACATTGGGAAAGAAGCAAACTGTAAACAGTTTATTGAAGCAGTTCTTTGGATAGCCCGTTCCGGTGCTCCTTGGCGCTACCTCCCAGAAGGATATGGCAAATGGTACACCATCTATCAAAGATTCCACCGGTGGAGTCGTTTTGGAGTGTGGGAACGGATGTTCAAGTATTTTATTGACGACCCTGATTTAGAGCATCTCATTATTGATTCAACCATGGTTCGAGCGCACTCCTATGCTGCTGGAAAAAAGGGGAGCAAGCTTTGGGGAGAAGCCGGGGGGATACAGCACTAAGATTCATGTGAGTGTAGATAGGTTGGGAAATCCGATGGAATTGAGGATAACTGGCGGAGAAAGGAACGATATTACTCAAGGGGAAGAATTGATAGAGGGCTGGCAGAGAGAGGATACCAAGGTAATTGAGGATAAAGGATATGATGCCAATAAGTTGATTGAGAAGATAGGGGAAGCTCAAGCGGTTATTCCGCCTAAAAGAAATAGAAAGATGCAGCGGCATTATGACAAGCATTTATATAAAGAAAGGCATTTAATCGAATGCTTTTTTCATAAGTTGAAGCAGTACCGGCATCTATGTTCTCGTTTTGACAAATTGGCAAGAAACTTCTTGAGTTTTCTCTATCTCGTCAGTGCTCTCTTTTGGCTCAAATAAAAGATCAACACAACCTAGTTTGAATCGAAATGACTATGACGACAAAAAGTTGAACCACGCACCTCTGTATGGAAGGGCTCCCCTTCCTGGGGAAAGTCCTCGCGGAAATGGGCTCCTCGGCTTTCTTCCCGCAGCAGCGCCCCCTGCGCTACAAGACGGGCGAGCAAAAGCAGACTGCCTGCCTCAGCCTCTTCCCGGCTGGCCCAAGGCTTTTCCTGCAGGGGAAGTTCCTTGACAAAGGCCAGAAAAGCCCGCAGCCGTGTTCCCTCGCGCACAACGCCCAAAGCTTCCCCAACTCGCTGCCTCAGAGCCGGCACGATGGAGGGAGATGCCGCCAGAACGGGTAGCCTTTGCAGTCGCCGGGCGAAGCTCACCTCTCCCAAGTCTTGCAAGGCAGCCAAAGCAGCCCGCTTGCCCATAACCAGCCCCTCCAAGAGACTGTTGGAAGCCAAACGATTGGCCCCGTGTAGCCCCGTGGAAGCCACCTCCCCGGCAGCATAAAGGCCCGGCAGTCCGGTGAAGCCGAAAGCGTCCGTTCGGATCCCACCCATCACGTAGTGAGCGGCGGGAACAACCGGCAGCAGATCCTTGGTGGGATCCAACCCCAAGGCGCGGGCAGAAGCAACAACGGTGGGAAAACGCTCCTCCAGATGTTCGACGACCCGCAGATCCAGGTAGGTTCCCCCTGTCTGCTCCCGCTCCCAGAAAACGGCTCGAGCTACCACATCCCGCGGCGCCAGCTCTCCCCGCTCCGCATACCGAGGCATGAAACGCTCCCCAAAGGCGTTGAGGAGAACGGCCCCTTCTCCTCTTACTGCCTCGCTCACCAGCGCTCCATTGGGCAAAGCCGTGGGGTGAAATTGCACAAACTCCAGATCCCTGAGGATGGCCCCTGCCCGCCAAGCCAGCACCATCCCATCGCCGGTAGCTCCCGAGGGAGCTGTCGAGACGGGGAAGAGGCTGCCAAATCCTCCCGTAGCCAGGAGAACTGCCCCGGCCCTCACCTCCACCGGCCCCTCAGGGCCAAGAAGCAAGGCCCCCGCCACCCTGTCCCCCGCCAGCAAAAAGCTGAGGGCTGTGTAGCCCTGCAAAGGCAGCCTGTTGAGGCGAGCCAGCAAACCTCTCAGGAGCCACAGTCCGCTCCGATCCCCCCCCAGATGGCGAACCCGCGCTTGGGAGTGGCCCCCTTCCCGGACAGGTTGGGGATGGAAAGGAAGGCCCCAGCGTAAAAGCCTCTCCAGGTGCAAGGGTGCTTCCTCCACAATGGAGCGGGCCACCTTTTCTTCCACCAGGCCACGGCCCGCTTGCAAGGTGTCTCGGAGATGGGCCTCTACATCCGCCTCATCCACAGGAAAAGCCACCCCACCCTGTGCCCAAGGGGTAGAGCCAGAGGGAAGGGGATCCTTGCTTACCACCAAGGTTGTCGCCCCCTGGGTTTCGGCCCACAGGGCTGCGTACACCCCCGCCACCCCCGCTCCCAGGATCAGCAGATCAGTTTGCCATCGCACTAGCGGTGCGATTTCCCTGCCGTAGGCATAGCACTCTTGCAGCAGCGCCACGTAGTCCTTGCGCTCCAATTTAAGCCCCGGCAGGCACTGCCAGCATGGCCAGAATCGACCGGCGAGCCTTCTCAGCCACGTCCTGGGGTACCTGAATCACGTGGCGCATCTCCTGCAGGGAGCGATAAATCTTTTCCAAGGTAATCTTTTTCATGTACTCGCAAACGGCCTCTGCCTTGACAGGGATGAAGGTCTTGTCTGGAGCTTCTTTCTTGAGCCGGTGGAGAATGCCCACCTCAGTAGCGACCACGAACTCGCGGCTTTCCGAGGTTTTGGCGTAGCGCACCATGCCCTCGGTAGAGAGCAGCTTGGCATCCGGTTTGAGAAAGAGACAGCTAGAGCCGCAACTGCACTCGGGGTGAATGAGGAACTCCGCTCCAGGGTGCTCTTCCACCATCGCCTTGAGGTGCTCTTCCCGGATGCCGACATGCACGTGGCACTCTCCCGGAAAGAGATCCAGCTCCCTCCCGGTTACCTGAGCAACGTGGGCTCCCAGAAACATATCCGGCACAAAGAAGATGGGGCGATCCCGGGGCAGGCTGGCCACCACTTGAACTGCGTTGGCGCTGGTTACGCAGACATCCGCCAGGGCCTTGATCTCTGCAGCGGTATTGACGTAGGCCACCACCAAGCCCTCAGGGCAGGCTTCCTTCCACCGCAGCACATCTTCTGGGCGAATGCTGTCGGCTAGGGAACAGCCCGCCTCCAGATCCGGCAGCAGCACCGTCTTTTCGGGGTTGAGGATGGCAGCCGTCTCTGCCATAAAATGCACGCCCGCAAAGACGATCACCTGGGCGCTCGTCTTTTGAGCCTCTCGAGCCAGCCCCAAGGAGTCTCCCACAAAGTCTGCTACCTCTTGAACTTCGGGGAGCTGATAGGAATGGGCAAGGATGACCGCCTGCCTTTCCTGTTTGAGCCGAACAATCTCCTGGACGGTCACGTCAGCGTTGCGTAGCAATAGAGTCTCTCCTTATCATTCTCGACTTCTTGTCGCGACAGCGTTGCGTAGCAATAACGGCTTTGTTCCTCTGTAAGCTGGACGCGATCTGAGGACTTTGTCCCGCTAATGGGCTCGCAGGAGCAGCGCGCAGCGATAGCAGAAAGCGTATCTCCTGCAGTTGGCTGACTCTGCTTTAGCCAAGACGCTCGGAGAAGCCTTTCGCGGCGCTCGGTTGAGCTGGAGCTGGGCCTAGGTTGTTTTCCCAAAGTAGCATCGGTTGCGACGGCGTTGCGCAGCAGTAAAACAGCATCTAGCGAGGACTTGGCTCAGGTTGATATTCCCCCCTGCATAAAGGTAGGGGATTCTTTCAAGCACTCCGCGCCGTCATAGGCGTTCGCGAAAGCGTCGTGTAGCAATGAAGCAAAGGCCGTCCCAGGGGGCGGGGCTTGTTCGCTTTAGCAGCGCGGAGCGCTAAACCCGGTTTTCTTGGTCAGGCAGTGTAGTAGGCCGTGCCTTTGTTGACGAAGTCCAGCGTATAGGCAGCCCGGTAGTTGATGGTTGGCTCAAACACGCCGGCCACTGTCATGCTGTCGAAGAAGTCTTGCCAGCGTTTGTCGGTCATGGCGCCAATGCCTTTTTCCAGCGCATCGCCGGACAAGATGATGCCGTACTCCTGCAGTTTCTCGAAGCTATAGGCCAACTGGGCATCGGTCATTTCCGGGTTGTCCTGCTTGATCAAGCGATAGGCCGGACGGGGATCCTCCAAGAAGCTGTACCAGCCCTTAATCGAGGCATCCACGAATCGCTGCACCAAGTCGGGCTTGGTTTCCACCAGTTGACGACGGGTTTCGATGGTGGTGGCGTAGGGTTTGTAGCCCAAATCGGCCAGGAGGAAGACCACCGGCTCAAATCCCCCTTCC
Organism: Thermostichus sp. MS-CIW-37; assembly: GCF_054060065.1. Taxonomy (NCBI): domain Bacteria; kingdom Bacillati; phylum Cyanobacteriota; class Cyanophyceae; order Thermostichales; family Thermostichaceae; genus Thermostichus; species Thermostichus sp. MS-CIW-37. Next base: position 203,545 of record NZ_JBSSCV010000002.1, read on the forward strand.
TGTTGGATGGCAAAGGGCTCAGACGTCAGATAGCCTTGCTGAGCTGAGCTGGGATCCGCCAAAAAGGGGCCGGGGTTGAAGTTATAGGGGCGAACTTGGTCGTCGGTGAAGCCAAAGCGGGCCTTCAGGTAGGGCCAGTAGGTGGCAAGGCCACCTTTCGAGACAAAGATAGGCCGGCCCTTGAGCTCTTCAAAGCGCTGGGTGCCAGGGTGGGCCATGATGATCTGCGGGTCTTTTTGAAAAATGGCCGCCACGCACACCAAGGGGATCCCTTCTCGCACGGCATTGATCACCCCTGTGCTTCCTCCCATGGCAAATTCGGCAGCTCCACCGGCCAAAACTTGGGTGATGTTGATGCCAGGGCCACCCATCTTGATGGTCACATCCAGGCCATGCTCGCGGTAGATGCCGGTCGCCACCGCCTGATAAAAGCCGCCGTGTTCCGCCTGGGCATACCAGTTGGTAGCGTAGGAAACGCGATCCAGACCGGATCCCTGAGCCACGATCAGGGTGGGAGAGGGTTTGCGCTGAGCTTGGGCACCCCCTGCAGCCAACAGACCGCCCCCAAGGGCTGCGGCCCCCACCTTGAGAAGTTGACGGCGGCTCAGAGCGTTGGTGTTCGAGTCAGAGGGTCGAGGCGAAGCCATATCCATTCTTCCTAAACCTAATCCTTGCAAGGTGTGAGGGGGCCAAAGATGCAGGTAATTTGTAACACTCCATTAAACCAAAAAACCTTGGACAGAGCGGTATCTCCGGCTACCGGTACTTGCAGACGAGATCCGCCGGCATTGGGTTCCATCGGCTAGAGACCAAGTTGCCCAGCAGCCAGCACCTCAGTTCGCAAATGGCAAGAGGAACAAAACCCGAAACCAGCCTTGCCCTGGTCTATCCCAAACCTGTAGCCACCGAACATGACCGGCGCTCGAAGTAACCTGCAGATCTCATTCTGCCGCAATCTTGCTGGGTCAAAGAGCCCCACCCCTTGAGCATTTGCCGGAGCTGTTGGCAATTTATCCCCGGTCGGGATGGAGTTGCGGCCAATTGGAGAGCTTGCTTTCTAGAGCTTGCTTTCTGCTAAGGCAACCCGCTATGCTACCGCCCAGATTGAGGCATTCTCCCGTGGCAAGTCAGCAGCTTCGTGTTTATGTCCCCCCTCACCCGCTCATTAAGCATTGGCTAACTGTGGCTCGGGATGCGGAGACTCCCATGCCCCTGTTTCGCACGGCCATGTCGGAGCTGGGCCGTTGGCTGACCTATGAGGCGATGCGGGAGTGGATCCCCACCCAGACCGTTCAGGTGCAAACCCCTTTGGAACCCGTTGCCGCGGAGGTCATCGCGCCGGATACCCTGCTGGGCATTGTGCCTGTATTGCGAGCCGGTTTGGCGATGTTAGAGGGTTGTCAAGCCCTTTTGCCCCAGGCGCGGATCTTTCACATCGGTATGGTGCGGGATGAGGAAACGCTGCAGGCTAGTTGCTACCTCAATCGCCTTCCAGAGCGGATCCCTGAGCAGATGCGCATTCTCATTCCCGAGCCGATGTTGGCCACCGGGGGCACGCTGCTGTGGGTTTTGGATGAGCTGAAAAAGCGGGGGGCGGATCCCAGCTTGGTCCGGATTGTCTGCGCATTGGCAGCGCCCCCAGGGTTACAGCGGTTGGGATCCCACTACCCGATGGTGCAAATCTTCTGCGCCATGATTGACGAGCGGCTGAACGATCGAGGATTTATCTTGCCCGGGCTGGGGGATGCAGGGGATCGCGCCTTCGGCACAGAGAACTAGCCACTGACCCACTCAATCTGTCTGTCTTCTCTGCTGCTGGTTTTTGAGCCAAGATCTTCGGCGACACACGCATTCTGTAGTGCTCAATCGAGATTTTACCACTTCTGGCGCACGGATTGCCCATTCACCCAGATGCTTTGAGGGAGAGCATTTGAGGCTAACCCCCCTCAGATTGGTCAAGCTATTGGATCATGGGTAATGTTGGCCGCTTCAGGGATCCCGGTCGCGCTACTTGCAATTCTGACGGGGCCAGCACCTTTTCCCTTCCTGCGCCTATGCGACTTGTCCTTACCAGTTTGGATGGCAGCTTGCTGGATCTGGAGTCCAACAGCTATGGTGCTGCCCGACAAGCCTTGGCTGCCCTAGAGCGCCGCTCCATTCCCTTGGTGCTCTACAGCCTGCGCACCCGTGCTCAACTGGAGCAGGTGCGGCGGCAGTTACGCCTGGAGCATCCGTTCATCTGCGAGGATGGATCCGCCGTTTACGTGCCTGAGCATTACTTCCCGGCGGGCATTCTGGATGAGCAGTGGCAACACCGACCGCCCTACTACGTGTATGCCTTGGGTCTGCCCTATTCTCGCCTGCGCAGCATCTTGCAACAGGTGCGCCAAGATTTCCACTTGGACTTGATCGGGTTTGGGGATTGGACTGCCTCTGAACTGGCCGCTGCCACCGGGATCCCTTTGGAAGAGGCGGAGCGGGCGCAGCAGCGAGAGTACAGCGAGATTTTCAGCTATTCCGGGGATCCCGAAACCCTACGGGAAGCTTTTGCCCAACAAGAGGCCAACCTCACCCAACATCTGCTGCGGGTGCGTCAGCTCCACTTCTCCAGCCTGCCGCAATGGTATCTGACCGGATGGATACGGCCAACGATGGCCGCAGAACCCAATTTCTCGCCGGGGGAGCAGGCGGTGCGGCGGCTGCTGGATTGCTATCAACGGCATTTGGGCCCTATCAAGGCTTTGGGCATTGGTTGTTCCCCGCCCGATGTGGCCTTTTTGCGGTGGACGGAGCAAAAAGTGGTGCTTCCCAGCCCAATTGCGGATAGCCTCTGGAGTGAGGCCCTGCCCCAATGGCAATTGGCTCAGCTCCCCGGCCCAGAGGGGTGGAATGAAGTGGTGTTGATGTGGTTGGAGGAAACAGATCATGGTGATGAATAAGCAGCAGAGCGGTTGTCAGGCTGTCCCCCTGGGCTTGAGAACGGCGGGATGCTTGCTGAGTTTGGCGATGGCCATGCCCGCCTACGCACAACCGCCCATGACCCTACTGACAGGAGAACCGACGGTCGCCCAACTGAAGGAAGACGGAGCCCGCTACCTGCAGATGGGCTTTCATACCTTGGCCATCAACGCCTACCGGAGCGCGATTGAACTGGAAGAAAAAACCTTGGTGCTGCCCAGCGAACGGGATCCCGATGTGCCTTTTAACCTCGGCTTGATCTACGCCCGTCAGGGCAAGCTGGCGGAGGCGCGCGCTGCCTTTCAACGCTCGGTAGAGGTGGATCCCAGTAGCTTTAAGGCCCGCTATCAACTGGCTTTGGTGGATCTCAAGCTGGGGAACCTGGCCGCAGCCAAAGAGCAGCTCACCCTTTTGGCCCATGCCGCCAGCAACCATCCGGAAACCCACAGCCATATTCAATCTTTACTGGCCACTCTGGAGTCTGTGCCCCTGCCCGGCCAACAAGGGAAAAACCCGGCTCGTCCTCCAGCCGTCGAGTCAGAAGCCGCCAAGCTCTTGCTCGAACCTCAGAAAACAGAAACAGCCGCCCTGCCAACTGCGACTGAAAAGAAAGGGCCAGAGGAAGAGAAACCCCTCTCGCTTCTGCAGCGGCTCCGCCAACAGGAGCGGGACTAGTTCTCTCTCGGCCCAGACTGACAACCCATGAAGGCATGTAGCTGGATGCCAGGGATCCCACTGGTCACCGGGCCTTGGGCTAGGCTCACCCCTTTTTGGGATCCGACTGAGAATCTTCGGGCTGGGGCCCTTTGGTGGTGAACACCGTGGTGAACATCATCAGCATGCCTCCCCCCAAAATCAGCAGGGCCAATCCTCCGAACATCCAATTCATCCAGGCTTGGATTTCCATGGGGGGCTCTCCAGAATGCATAGGCAACCCTGATCCTACATCTGGAAAAACGGTGCCCAGCAGCTACTGATTGGCTCGGTAAAGCAACCCCAGTCCTACGACGGCACAGATGAAGTTGGGCAACCAAGCCGCCGTTGCCGGCCCCAGCGTCCCAATTTGTCCCAGCGCCTGGGTGATGAACAGCAGCACATAGAAGGCAAAGATAATCAGCACACTGATGCCCAACCCCAAAGAGGAACCGGTGCGCTGCGGGCGCAGCCCCAAAGGCACCCCAATCAGGGTAAACGCCAGACACGCGAAAGGAATGGCATACTTTTGGTTGAGGCTGACCTGCAGACGGCGCACCCGTTGCAGATCTCCAGAACTGGCGATCACCTCGATGTAATGCTTCAGCTCCCGAATGTTCATTTCCTCAGGGCTGCGAATCTCCTGAGCCAGCTCCAGCGGCGCGCGAGGCAGACGCAACTCCTGCCGGCTGAAGGTGGCAATGTTGCTGTAGGTGCCATCAGGAGAAACGATGTAGTTGGTGCCATCCTCAAACACCCAAAGATTCTCTTGGGGATCCCAGCGTCCCCGTTGGGCCAGCAGGATTTGGTTGAGCGCTTCGTTGGAAAAATCTAGGACGATAATGCCGCGCATTTGCTTCCCATCGAAGCTGCGGGCGTAGAACTGACGGGTTAGCCCTTGTCGCCGGGAAAAGGTGCCGTCCGGCTCAGGCATGAGGATCTCGCCAAATTCTTGGTAGAGGATATTCTCCCGCCGGAAGTCGGGATCCCGATTTAAAGCTCGATTCAAAGTCGTGGCCGCTTGGCGATTGCTCACCGGCACCACCAGCTCATTGAACAGAAACGTTAACGTCGTCACCAGCAAGCTGAGGACGAGGGCAGGCACCATGAGGCGGTAAAGGCTCACCCCGCATCCGCGCAAGGCCGTGATCTCGTTGTCGGCAGACAAGCGCCCATAGGCCAGCAACGTCGCCAGCAACATGGACATCGGGAACGTCAAAACGATGATCCCCGGCGCCCGCAGCACGAACACCTGCAAGGCTGCTGAAATCGATAACCCTGCCTCCACCACCAGGCGCACCAGCTCGAACAGGGATCCCACCGCCATCACCAAGGTTGTGAAAGCCCCCACCCCAAAGAGAAACGGCAGCAGCATTTCCGAGAGGACATAGCGATCCATCAGGCCCACCGCACAAGCGAGGGAGAACGTGCTGGAGGAACGGCCAACCGGATGGGTGGGGGGAGAATGAAGTTTCACGCAACCCAAGGAAGTAGTAGGCAGGACAGCCGAAGGCTGTTAACGACTCTAGACCGGAACACTGGGCAATGAAAGGCTATCGCCTTCCTTTCTCAACCTAACCCGCCTATGATCGACCCCAAGTAAGCTCAGGCATAGAATTGGGCCGGGTTTGTCTTGGGAAGACTTTCGACATGGTTTCCTCCTCTTCCCCCTCCTGCAATCTTAGGAGTTTGCTGGAGCGGCTCCTGGAGCTGCGGCAGCAGGTTGTAGAGGGATCCCAGAGCTACTTGGCTGCTTGGGGCTGCCCTACCGTCCCCCCTCCGGCCATTCATAACCTGGCGCGGTATCTGGCTCTGCGACAACAGGATCTGCGCAGCCTGCAGTTGGAATTGGCCGCCCTCGGACTGTCGTCGCTGGGGCGATGTGAATCACGGGTTTTGGAAAACCTAGATGCTGTGATTGCCGTTTTGGCAGCAACTCAGGGCTTAGCCTATCCGGCGCCCAGCTATGAAGAGTTTTATGCCGGGGATACGGCACTTGAGCAGCACGCCGAGGCGCTGTTTGGCCCCCCTTCTCCCCATCGCCGCGCCCGCATCATGGTGACCCTGCCCAGCGAAGCCGCCGAGCAGCCGGAGCTGTTGCTGCAGTTGTTGGAGCGGGGCATGAACGTGGCCCGCATCAACTGCGCCCACGACGAGCCCTCGGTGTGGGAGAAAATGGTGGCCCACTTGCGCCAGGCCGAAGCCCAGACCCAACGGCGTTGCAAGATTTTGCTGGACCTGGCTGGCCCCAAGATCCGCACCGGCCCAGTGGCCATGCCCCCCGGCAAAACCAAGGTGTACCGCGGGGATCGCATCCTGCTCACCGCGAAGGTTCCTGAAGCCAGCGCCGATATCTCCTGCCAGGTGACCTGCAGCCTGCCGGAGGTTTTGGCGCACCTGCAGGTAGGGGCAAGTGTTTGGATCGACGACGGCAAAATCGGCGCCCGCGTGGTAAGGATCGAGCCGGCAGGCGTGGTGCTGGAGGTGGACAAAGTTGCCCCTCAGGGCAAGAAGTTGCGAGCAGAAAAAGGCCTCAATTTTCCTGACAGTCAGCTCCAGATCCGTTCCCTCACCGACAAAGACTGCCAAGACCTGGACTTTGTGGTGCGGCATGCCGACTTGGTGGGCTATTCCTTCGTCCAGCAGCCCGCGGACTTGCAGTTGCTGGTTTCTGAGCTGGAGCGGCGGCAGGCTCGCCCCGATTTGGGCTTGATCCTCAAAATCGAAACCCAACAGGCCGTGAAAAACCTGCCTGCCCTCATTGCGACCGCCGCAAACCGCAGGCCCCTAGGGGTGATGATTGCCCGCGGCGACCTGGCTGTGGAAATGGGTTGGCTGCGCTTAGGCGAGATCCAAGAGGAACTCCTGTGGATTTGTGAGGCAGCCCGCGTGCCGGTGGTTTGGGCTACCCAGGTGCTGGATCAACTGACCAAGGAGGGTTTGCCCTCACGAGCCGAGCTTTCCGATGCAGTGATGTCCGCCTGCGCCGAATGCGTGATGCTCAACAAGGGCCAGTATTTGCTGGAGGCGGTCGCCCTCCTCGATGAGCTGCTGGCCCGTATGCAGACCCACCAACACAAGAAAAGCCAACGTCTGCGGGCTCTGTACTCTTGGCGCTAGAGGCGGAACTTCTCTCCTAGGTAATACTTGCGCACCAAGGGATCCGCTGCCAACTCAGCAGAAGTGCCTTTGGCCAGGATTGCCCCGTCGTTGAGGATATAGGCGCGATCGGTGATCTCCAGAGTCTCCCGCACGTTGTGGTCGGTAATCAACACGCCGATGCCCCGCTGCTTCAGCTTGGCCACCACCTCCTGAATATCCGCCACCGCAATGGGATCCACCCCCGCAAAAGGTTCATCCAGCAGCAGAAATTTCGGCCCGTGGATCCCAGCAGCCAAGGCACGGGCGATCTCCGCTCGGCGACGCTCCCCCCCTGATACCTGTAGGCCCAAGCTGTGGGCGACATGGGCGATGCGAAACTCCTCCAGCAGTTGGTTGAGCCGCTGCTGCCAAAGGCGACGGGGCACCCCTGTTTGCTCCATGATCAGCAGCAGGTTGTCTTGAATGCTGAGGCGACGAAAAATACTCGGCTCCTGGGCCAGGTAGCCGATCCCCAATTGGGCACGACGATGCATGGGCAGGTGGGTAATATCTTGGTCATCCAACCAGACATGGCCTCGGTTCGGCTGGATCAGGCCGGTCATAATGTAGAACGTGGTGGTTTTCCCCGCCCCATTGGGGCCCAGCAGCCCGACGATCTCCCCCTGCTGAATGTTCAGGCTGACGTCGCTCACCACCTCACGGCGGCCATAGCGCTTACAGATGTTTTCTAAGTAGATCTGCATAGGACGCTGATCAATGCTCACCGATTCTGAAAGGGGCTTCTCGCCCAGACAGGGATCCTGTAGTAAGTGTCTCTCCCGAAGATGCCCCAAATCTTGCCCACAATCCAGAGAGATCTGAGCAGAATTGATCCCCTCAGGCTGACCCTGGAAGTCTTCGATACTATCATCATGACGGCGTACTGTAACTGGTTGCACCACCGCTTCAGGATGGGATCCCTGGCCTTCCCATGCTCCGCTGCCCAGACTGCTCTTGGCTCAACCCCGACTCCGATTATCGCTGTCGCCGCTGTGGGCACTTTTTGCGCCATCGCCCGCTTCCTGTTGCCGGGAAGGGATCCCAGCTCAACCCAAGAAGGCCAAACACCAACCCTGCCGACTGGCGGGAAATCCGCTGGGATCGCGTCCTGACTTCATCGGCGATACTCGGGGTTTTGGTGGGGTTGGGGCAACTGTCTTGGCATTGGGTACAACTGCTGCTGAGAGATCCACCCCTTCCCAGTGTTGGCAACGGCCCGGCAGCTTCGGGACGATAGGACTCCAAACGCCATCGCGCCTTAAGAGAGCTTGTTATCAGGTGGGCCAGACAAACCTGTGGAGTGGCCGAAGTCGGCAGATGCCACTATCATGTGACCAACGCAGAACAACCCCGCTCTGCTGTGTCCCTTCACTTAAACCTTCAAAATTGCGAGGCTTGGTAACCATGAACCTCAATCTCAAAGTTCCCGCCATTTGGGCACTGCTGACCACGGCGGCCTTGGCTTCCACTGCCGCAGCCACAACCTACAACTCTTGTTTCATGCGCTACCTCACGGCTTCCCGAACCTGTCCTAATTGCCGCCTGGGATCCATTGAGCTGAGCAACTTGGATCTGGCGGAAGCCAATTTCAGCGGCTCCGATCTGATCGAGGCTAATTTGGAGCGCACCATCTTGACAGGTGCCGATCTCAGCCAGTCCTACCTGGTGGGAGCCAATTTGCGACGGGCCCAATTGAGCGGAGCCAACCTGAGTGGCGCTTACCTGGAGGGAGCGGATTTGCGGGGGGCCAACCTCCGGGGGGCCGATCTCTCTTCTGCATCCCTGTACGGCGCGGACTTGCGGGGGGCCGATCTGCGCGATGCCAATCTAGTTGGGGCTGACCTGCGCTTTGCTCGCACCTGGGGCGCACGCCTGCAGGGCGCCGTTCGGGAGTAGCGCAAGAGGCCGAGGTTACAAAAAACTGGATCCAAAGCCCCGCCCTTCCAGGGCGGCTTTGTGTAGCTTTGCTAGCAGCGGTAGGGTAGTCAACGGCTATAAAAGCTCGACAGTTTCCAACTAGAACACTGCACCCACACCTATCACCCTAGCCTGAGACGACCATAGCCGCAACTTTTACTCAGTAAATAACCCCCCAGTGATGGGGGGCAGTGGTGGGCCTGGCACCGAGCTAGGTTGCCAGCAGGTCGCCCTGCCAGTAGATTCGCCGCTGATGCGTTTCACATCCGAGTTCGGGATGGGTCGGCGTGGTTCCACATCGCTATAGGCACCAGGACAGCCTCAGCCACCCTGAAAGCTGCATAGCCAGAAAGGTAGAAC